>CALMDI010000332.1 GCA_937864975.1 uncultured Chloroflexota bacterium
TGCCGAGCGCTTCGTGCGTCGGCGGCTGCTGGTGTAGCGTGATTTACCTTCGCGTCCGGCTGGGCCATAGTTAGAAAACACAATTAATTAGGGGGCAGAACATGTCTCGGCGAACCCTCCAGACCGTGTTGGCGCTCGGCGCCGCGCTCGCGCTCGCGCTCAACGCCTGCGCCACGCTGCCGCTCGGCGGCGGACGCGCACCGGACGTGCGCGGCTACAAATCCTACGACATCCTGTACGCCACCGACCGCGCCGCGCCCGACGACGACGAGCGCAAGAAGGGCCTGCCGTACGGCAAGCGCCGCGGACCGATGTCGTACGGCAAGGCCACGGTTACCGTGCCGCTGGCGGCGGCCGTGCGCCCGCCTAAGCTCGAGTATCAGCGGCTGGTGCTGCCCGACCAGCAAACCGCCTCGCTGCTGTCGGTCGAGCCGACCACGCCCGTGTTCTTCTTGCAGCGCGTCCGCAGCATCAAGGGCAAGCCGGTTATTTTCCTGAAGAATTACGTCGCCACGAGCGAATGTTCCGGCATCGAAACCTACAACTTTGTCGAAAACCGCCTGTTCGAGCTTCTGGAAAATCAGTTCGGGCTGGAGATTGCCTGGGGACGCCGCTACTTTGAAGCGCGCGTCGCGGACGCCGAAGTCGCTTCGGCGCTCGGCATACAGCCGGGCGATCCGGTCATGTTCGTCAAGCAGATTGTCTACCTCGAAGATGGTTCGCCGCTGGAAATGTCGGACATCTGGATCAACAGCGCCAACTTCCGCGTGTCGGCAATCGTGCGGCGCGGCAAGTCCAACCGCTCGCTCAGCGTCATCAGCGGGCTGCCCGGCTACATGCAGGCTGAACTCAATGTATAACCCGGCGCCGAGCTTCAGCACGAAAGGAGAACCGACCCGATGACCGAGGGGGAACGTTACCTGCCCGGACGCCAGGATCGGGCGCAGTACATGCGGCTCGACGTGGCGCGGGTGCTTAAGCGGTTTCACTTTTGCGAGCGACCGCTGATTATCGCGCAGGCGGGCTGGCTGTCGTCCATCGCACCGATTGATATCAAGATCGCCCTGCCACGGCACTTCTGGCAGGACGCGCTGACCGCCGACGCGCTCCGCACGCGCGTTTTCGAGCTTCGCTACCCAAGCAGGATGCTGGAAGTAGGCGAGGACGAGCCGGTGGTATCGGTTTTCGAGGATGCCATCGACGCGCCCAGCGCGCTCGCGTTTGTTCGCGCGCTGGAAGCGGTTTACAAGCCCGCGCTGCTGCACGCCTACCAGACCTATCTGGCGATGGCGGACGACATTGCCGACGGTCCCAGCGTTCGATTCCTGCGGATGGCAGTTCAGGACAAGCAGGAGCAGATTCGCGAACTCGGCGAGTTTGTGCAGATGATAGCGGCGACGGCTTCCGACGAGGAAAAGCAGACCGCGCAGGCGTGGGTTGACGCGCTCCGGGAAAGTCTTGAACGCATCGGCGGGCTGGGCATCGCGACGCCGACCGCCGGGGGCGAGCGCAAGACTGCCAGCCTTCGCAAGCCGTTCCACTTTGCCGAAGTGCCCGCGCGCGACCCGCGCTTTCACCAGGTACGTTTCTATTGGCCCAACGTAGTCGACGCCGATTTCCCGTATGGCGACGGCTTGCGCTTGCAGCTTCGCAGCGCGGTCAGCCACCTGAACGAAGTCTGGGCAATTGAAACCGGCGGCGCGATTCTGCACGCTTTCGCGGGCGACCTGGACTGGGAATTCATTCTGGACGCGGCGCGCTGGACGTATGACGAAGCCCGGCACACCAAAATGGGGCTGGATCGCCTGACGGGCTGGGGTTACCGACCGGACGAACTGCCTCTCGGCACGTATATCTTCGACAGCGCGCGCGGCGAGCCGCCTGTAACGCGGCTTGGGATGCTGCACTATTTTGAAACCAAGAACATCGGCAAGAAGAATGACCGCGCCGAGGCGTTCGCATCCTACAACGACGACGTGAGCCGCCACGATATGGAATTCGACTGGGCGGACGAGACGATTCATGCCCACTACGGCGCGAAATGGCTGCGGGCGCTGCATCAAAAGTACCCGTCGCTGCCCGACCGCGACTCGATTCACGAGCGCTGCGACGCGCTCGTCAATGCCCTCGTCGAAACGGCAACCGACGACGAGCGGCGGGAAATTCGGCAGATCGCCGAAGCCATGATTCAAAAGGCGGAACGATTGGCGCAGCCTGCAACGGGATCGTAGTCGCAGCGGCGCGCAGCACTCAGGATGGCTTTTCGGGAGGGTTGGGGTTCATGGCGAATTTAGGCGTGGCAGACACGCCCAGGACGACGAGCGGGGGACAAGGACGCATTCGGCGGGCGCTGTCCGCGCGGGAAGCCGGGGTCTTTGTCGCGCTCATTCTGATGTGCGCGTTCCTGGCGGTGTCCACCGACGCCTTTCTTAGCTCGCGTAATTTGCTCAACGTTGGGCGGCAGATTTCCCTGCTCGGCATCATGGCGGTTGGGATGACGTTTGTGCTCATCGCGGCGGAAGTTGATCTGTCGGTTGGCTCGACCTATGCGCTGTCCGGGCTGATGACGGGCATTCTGATCGTTCAGCAGTGGGCGCTCCTCCCGGCGATCCTCGTCGGACTGGCGTTAGGCGGGCTGGTCGGTTTCCTGAACGGCGTTCTTTCGACCTACGGCAAGCTGCCGTCGTTCATCACGACGCTCGGCATGATGAGTATCGTGCGCGGCGTGGCGCTGCTGATTACCAACGGCGAGCCCGTCACGGTTAATGCGTCGTCGGGAGCGAATGGGGACACGCTGTCGCAGTTCTTCTGGATCGGGCAGGGCAGCTTGTTCGGTCAGATTCCGATGCAGCTTGTGTTCTTCATCGTCATCGCCTTTCTCGGATGGATTGTGCTCTCGTTTACGACCTTTGGCTTCCGCGTGTACGCCGTGGGCGGCGGGCTGAAAGCGGCGCGCGTGTCGGGCATCAAGGTGTTCTCGGTCAAAATCTGGGCATTCATTATCATGGGCGTGCTCAGCGGCTTGGCGGGAATCCTGAGCCTTGCCTTTCTGCCGAGCGGTCAGGCGGGGCGCACGGGCGTTGGTCTGGAACTGGACGTGATCGCGGCGACCATCGTCGGCGGCGCGTCCCTGTCCGGCGGCGAAGGGACGATGCTCGGCACCATCCTCGGCGTTCTGATTATTGGCGTCCTGCGGAACGGGCTGATTCTGCTCGGCATTTCCCCGTTCTGGCAGACGACGATTATCGGGCTGGTGATTATCGTGGCGGTCGCCATCGACAAGTGGACGACGAGCCGCCGCGCTGGTTAGACGGTTCCTGGGGCACTTCTATCGGGCGTTTGCAGCGCCCGATTCAAATGCAAAGTGTATTTTGTTACTTCAAGGAGATCGACTGTATGCAGCACTTAAGACGCCTTCACTTCGGGTTGGTAATGATTCTTATCTTCGTGCTCGGCGGTGTGGCGATGGCGCAGGACGGCGAATTCGTCCTTGCCGAGCGTATTCAGGAAAAGATTGCCAGCGGCGAACCGCTGACAATCTACGTGTCGTATCATGACGTCTCCAATGAGTTCGCGCCCTTCATCCGCGCGGGCGTCGAGCAGGCGGCGGAAGAACTCGGGGTGGACGCTCAGTTCGTCGGTCCGGTCGGCGCGGACGCCGACGCGCAGGTTGCCGAGCTTGAAACGCTGCTGGAAACCGCCGATGGCATCGCCATCTCGTCGGTTTCAACGGACGCGCTCGCGCCGATCATCGACCGCGCGCTGGAAGCAGGCGTTCCGGTGGTGACCTTCAACACCGACAATCCTGAGAGCAACCGGCTGGCGTTCGCGGGGCAGGATTTGGTGCAGTCGGGACGTGAAGCGGGCGAGTTGATGGCGGACGTGCTCGGCGGTGAGGGGCAGGTCATCATCACGACGTTGGACGCGGCGGCGCAGTGGTCAATCGACCGTGAGACCGGCGCGCGCGAGGCGCTGGCGAACTACCCCGGTATCGAGGTAGTGACGACGGTCAACACGGGCACCGAGCCGCAGCAGATTTATGCGAGCATCGAGAACGCGATGCTGGCAAATCCTGAAGTGGATGGCATTCTGTCGCTGGAATGCTGCTCGACGCCGGCGGCGGGCGAGTTTGTACAGCGCAACAACCTGCTGGACAGCGTCAAGGTGGTGGGTTTCGACCTGCTCCCGGCGACGATTGAGCTGGTGCAGTCGGGCGCAGTCGCGGCGACCATCGATCAGGCGCCGGAGCGTCAGGGCTTTGAGGCGGTCAACATGCTCGTGATGTTCCTCGGCGGCGAGCCGGTGTCAAACGTCGATACCGGCGTCGGCATCTACACGCAAGAAAACATCGCGGACGTGGCGGAAGCGTCCAGCTAATCCAGATCAACGCAGTGGGATGGGCTTGGCGGGGCGACCTGCCAGCCCATCCCGTTTGAGGACATGCCAGCGCATGGCACAGCCGCCGATCATCGAACTGCACGGCATCACCAAACGGTTTCCCGGCGTCCTCGCGCTGGACAACGTGTCGTTTTCCGTTTACCCCGGCGAAGTCCACGCGGTGCTGGGCGAAAACGGCGCGGGCAAAAGCACGCTGATGAATATTCTGGCGGGCGACTTGCAGCCCGACTCTGGCACTATCGTCTACCAGGGCAGGGAACAGGTGATTCCAAGCCCGCTTGTCGCCCAGCGGCTCGGCATCAGCGTGGTGTATCAGGAGCTTGCGCTCTGCAATAACCTGACCGTCGCCGAAAATATCTCGTTGAGCCTCGTCGCCAACCGCAGCGCGCTTTCGTTCGTGCGCCGCGGACAGTTTGCCGATCACGCGCGCGAGGTCATGAAGCGGCTTGGGCTGTCGAACGTCGATCCGCGCCAGTCGGTCGGCAAGCTCTCGGTCGCGCAGCAGCAAATGGTCGAGATCGCCAAAGCCCTGTCGATGAAAGCGACCGTGCTTATCCTCGACGAGCCGAACTCGGCGCTGACCATCGAGGAAACCGACCACCTGTTTACAGTGCTGCGGCAGCTACAGGCGGATGGGGTCGCCATTATCTACGTTTCGCACCGGCTTGAAGAAGTGGTGCAGATTGCCGACCGGATCACCGTCATGCGCGACGGGCGGCACATCGACACGAAGCCCAACGACGACAGCGTGACCGTGGAAAGCTTAATCACCAAAATGGTCGGGCGCTCCATCACCCACTTTCGCAGGCACGCCCGACCGTCCGGCGGTGAATCGCAGCCCGCGCTCGAAGTCGAGCAGCTACGCAGCGGCAGCATTCGCGGCGTGTCGTTTCGCATCCACAGAGGCGAGATCGTCGGCATCGCCGGGCTGCCCGATTCCGGTAAGGACGAGCTGGTGGAGTGCATTTTCGGGCTTCGTCCCTCCGAGGGCGCTGTGCGTGTGAATGGCGTGGTCGCGCCGATTAAGTCGCCCGTGGCGGCGATCAACGCGGGGCTGGCGCTCATCCCGGCAGACCGCCGCGGCGCGGGGGCGATGCTCGTCATGAGTGTCGAGGAAAATACCGTCGTCTCGTCGCTCAAGGCGGTCAGCAGGCTCGGCATGTTGCGGCGACCTGCCATGCGCGACCTGACCCGGACGTATGTCAAGAAGCTGGATACACGTATAGCCAGCCAGCGCCAGAAGATGTGGACGTTGAGCGGCGGCAACCAGCAGAAGGTTATCCTCGGACGCGGCTTAGCCACAGAGCCGTCGATCCTGCTGCTGCACGAGCCGACGCGCGGGATCGACGTCGGCGCGAAGGCGGAAATTTACGACATTTTGCAGCGGCTGGCGAAGGATGGCGTTACCATCCTGATCGTCTCATCCGAGCTTCCCGAACTCATCAGCCAGTGCGACCGGATTCTCGTCATGCATCAGGGCAGGCTGACAGGGCATTTCGATCACGACGAGGCGAACGAGGAAGCCATCCTCGCCTGCGCGATGGGACAGGCGACGCACCGTGCCGTCGCCCAAACATAGGGGCATCGAACCATGCGAAAGCCTGTGATTACGGTCGTCGGGAGCTTCGCGGTCGGGCTGACCATCCGCGCGCCGCACGTGCCTGTGTTTGGCGAAACCCTGCGCGGCTCGGACTTTGACATGGGAGCGGGCGGCAAAGGCTCGAACCAGGCGGTCGCCACCGCGCGGCTGGGTGCGGAGTCGTACTTCGTCGGCATCATCGGCGAGGACAAGCTGGCGGAAATCGCCACCGACCTGTACGCCGCGGAAGGCGTGCATACTGACTTCCTGAGGCGAACGTCGGAGAAACCCACGGGCGTCGGCTTCATCGTGCTGGATCAGGCGGGCAACAACTTCATCATTCTGGACATGGCGGCGAACGAACTGATGGACGCGGCGTTTGTCGATCAGGCGGAGTCGCAGATTGCCCGCAGCGACGTGGTCATGTCCGTATTAGAAATACCCATTGAAGCGGCGGCGCGGGCGATGGAACTCGGCAGGAAGCACGGCGTCCGCACGATCCTCAATCCTGCCCCCGCCGCCAGCCTGCCCGACGAGATTTTCCGCCACATCGACATACTCACGCCGAACGAGTCCGAGCTTCGCATTATCATGGGGCTGCGCCCCGACGACCCGACGCCGAACGCCGAGCTTGCCGCCCGTCTGAAGGCGCGCGGCGTCCAGACGCTCATCGTCACGATGGGCGAGAAAGGCGCGCTGATCTATACCGACGACGATGTGATCGAAGTGCCGCCGCTGACCGTTCCCGTGGTCGACACGACCGGCGCGGGCGATGCCTTCAATTCGGGGCTTGCCGTCGCGCTGGCGCAGGGAAAACCCCTGATCGAAGCGGTCAAATACGGCTGCTGCGCGGGCGCGAACGCCTGCACGGCGCTCGGCGTGATTCCGTCGATGGGGACGCGCGAGGTCATCGACACGCTGTACGCCAACTATTACGCCCGCCAGACGCACCCTGAGGAGCCAACAACGTGAAACGCGGACTGATTCTGAACGCCGAACTCAATTACGCCATCGGGTCGATGGGACATGGCGACCTGATGATTGTCTGCGACGCGGGCTTTCCGATTCCGCCGGACGCCTGGCGCATTGATCTCGCCGTCGTGCAGGACGTGCCCGATCTGGAAACAGTGCTCGGCGCCATCGCGCAGGAGTTCGTCGTGGAGAAGGTGGCGTATGCCGCGGAGATGGCGCAGAACAACCCGCCGCTACTGGACAAGGTTAAGCGGCTGTTCGCGGATGCCGACCTGAGCACGCTGCCTCACCAGCAGATTTTGACCGAGATGGCGGCGCAGGCGAAATGTATCGTGCGGACGGGCGCATTCGACCCGTGGGGCAACATCCTGCTTTACTCCGGGGTGGACGTGCCCAAGTGGTTCTCCAAGCCCGGCACCGTCGCCCCGGACTATTACGCGAAGAAGCTGAACCGCTAGTCATGCCGACCGAATTTCCCGGCATTGTCCTCAAACACCTGAACACGCTTCCGTCTCTCGAACGGGTGGTGGTACATGATGCCGGTCCCGGCGAAGTCGCCGTGCGTATGGTCGCCAGCGGCATCTGCCATACCGACATCAGCACCATGCGCGACGCACGCTCGACTCCGGTGCTGCTGGGGCACGAGGGCGCGGGAGTCGTGGAGGAGGTAGGGGAGGGCGTCGCACACGTCCAGCCGGGCGATCATGTCGTCATTAACTGGCAGGTCAAATGCGGGCGCTGCCGCCGCTGCCTGTCCGGACGGCAAGACCTGTGCGAGAACATTCAGGGCACCGCCGCGCCGCGTGTGTTCTGGAACGCCGCGCCGGTCGGCGTCATGCTCAACGCGGGCACGTTCTGCCCGCGCGTCGTCGTCCCGGCGCTGGGCGCGGTGCCAATTCGCAACGACATGCCGCTGGAGAAGGCGGCGATGCTGGGCTGCGCCGTGGCGACGGGCGTGGGCGCGGCGCTGTACACGGCGAAAGTCCAGCCGGGCGATGCGGTCGTGGTCATCGGCGCGGGCGGCGTCGGCTTGAGTGTCGTGCAGGGCGCGCGGCTGGCGAACGCCGGGTTGATCGTCGCCATTGACCGCGACGAGGCACGGCGCGAACAGGCGCGGGCATATGGCGCGACTCACACGCTGCCCGATGCGGAGACCGCTGTTCGCGACGTGAAGGCGCTGACGGACGGGCGCGGCGCCGAGCACGTCTTTGAAGTCGTCGGACTGCCCGACCTGATGCTCAAAGGCATCGACATGCTGGCGCGCGGCGGCGCGCTCACGCTCGTCGGGGCTGCCGCGCGCGATGCCGTCCTGCCGTTTCACCCACGCCGCTTCATGAGCCAGCAGCAGGTGATTCAGGGCTGCATTTATGGCAGCATTCGTCCGATGCTTGACCTGCCGATGTTTGCCGACTGGTATATGGCGGGCAAGCTGCTGCTGGACGAGATGCACCGCACGACCGTCCGGCTGGACGAGGTGCCGGAGGTCTTCGCCACGCTCGAACGCGACCGCGGGATTCGTCCGATTGTGGATCTACGGGACAACTGACACGGCGATGACGATCTACCGGCTGGACGAGCTTTTCCCCGACGAGCTTCAGGGGCGGCTGGACACAGCGCCTGTTCTGGTGCTGCCGTTCGGCACGGTCGAATGGCACAGCAGCCACCTGCCGCTCGGTCTCGATGGAATCGTGGCGCAGGCGATTGGCGAGCGTATTGCCGACCCGCTCGACGCCGTTCTCCTGCCTGTGTCTTATTACGGGGCGGGCGGCGTCCCATACCCCTACACCCTGAAGCTGCCCGCGTCGATTGTCGAGCCGCTTCTCATCACAGTTTTTGAACAGTTCGGGGCGATGGGCTTCCCCGTCATCGTCGCCTTCACCGGGCATTTTGGCATCGAGCAAACGCTCGTCCTGAAACGCGCGTCATTGACAGTGATGGAGCGGTCGCCGGTCACGATTCTGCCGCTGACGGAATATGACCTGGTGACCGACTTTTATAAGGGCGACCACGCCGCCGTGGGTGAAACGTCGATCATGCTGGCGCTGCGCCCCGATCTCGTGCGGCTCGACAGCGTCGCGTCAGACCAGCCGTTGGACGGCGTGCTCGGCGCAGACCCGCGCGGTCGGGCAAGCGCCGAGTATGGCGAGCGCATCATGGCGGCGATTGCGTCCCGTGGTGCGGAGGTCGCGAACCGCCTGCTGAGAGCGTCCCCACTGGATCGGGCGAAGTATGTCGATGCGTTGTCGATGGCTGTCCGCGTCCTCGACAAAACCTTCCAGCAGCGCCAGCGGCAGCCGAAGCAGGCGGTTCCGTCCGTGACGACTCCCGCGTACCTGGCGTACTGCGACGCGATGGCGCGCGGCGACTACAGCGCGGCAAAAGCCCACGCCGAGCGCAAACTGCTGAATCTCGCGGAATAGGTGGGAATCATCGGAGCCTTATAGTTCAGTTCCGACAGCTTGTTCACGTGTGGGGTTCCCTCAAATAACGTCGTCGTGCAGCCTGCATAGCCAGGTTTACGCGGCTTCACTCGACGAACGCTCCGTGTCAATAGATAATTCCGCTCACTTTTGCCCGCCTTTTTGTTGGCTGACTCCAGGGGTAAGCATCTATTATTGTAAGTACTCTAGGGGCTGCCGTCGGCGGGCAGCCGCGACGAGCAAAGAGAATTTGAGTTCAGCCAAGGAGGCAGACGTGTCAAGGATTCCATTCGTTCTGTTGGTGGTCTCATGCCTGCTGCTCGGCTCCTTCGTCACGACGGCGCAGGAGGACCCTTTTATTTTTGGCGTTGTACTCGTCGGTCCCGCGAATGATGGTGGCTGGTCACAGGCTCACATCGAAGGTGCGGAGTATGTGACGCAGCAGCTTCCCAACACGGATTATGTAGTCTTTGAATCGCTGAACCCGGCAGATTCGCCAGAAACCACGCTTCTTGACGTCGCCACCGAAATGGTCGATCAGGGGGCGCAGCTTATTTTTACGACCTCCGACTCGTTCGAGGAGGACACCCCGACAGTCGCCGCCCAGTTCCCGGACGTCACCTTTATCAATATCAGCGGCGACAACGTGCCGAGCGGTGGAGCGCCGGAAAACATGGGTAACTTTACGGGTCGGCTGGCGGACGCGCGCATCATCGCCGGGTGCGCGGCGGCGCTTCAGACCCAAACCGGAAACATCGGTATGGTCGGTCCCCTGATTAACGACGAAACCCGCCGGGATCAAAATTCGGCGTACCTCGGAGCGAAATACTGCTGGGAACATTACCGTCAGCGTCCGGCGGAGGAACTGACGTTTACGGTGACATGGATCGGTTTCTGGTTCCACATTCCCGGCGTCACGCTCGACCCGACCGAAGTGACGGCGCAGATGATCGACAGCGGCGTTGATGTCATCATTTCCGGTATTGATACGCTCGAACCGCGCGATGTCGTGGCGCAGCGCTTCGCCCAGGGTGAACCCGTTTGGTTTATCGGCACGGATTCCCGGAGCGTCTGCGAGACGTCAGCCCAGCCGGAGTCCTGCCTGGGCACGCAGTATCACAATTGGGGACCCAGCTACCTTGAAACCGTGCGCGCGGTGCAGGAGGGGACGTGGGAGCAGTCGTTTGAATGGTACGGTCCCGATTGGACGGACATCAATAATCCTGATACGAGCGACGTCGGCTTTGTCTATGGGGCGGGGCTGACCGAGGAAAACCGCGCCATGCTCGACGAGTACATTGGCGATCTGGCGGAGTTCACGCTCAATCCGTTCACGCCGGATAACGTGCTTCCGCTCTGGTGCGCCGTCAACGATGATATCCGCCTTCAGGACGGGACAGAACTGGTGCCGCAGGGCGAGTGCTTGCCAGCATTTCGTGTGCCCGCCGAGGGACCGAGCATGTGGTACATGCCGCAGCTTCTGGAGGGCATGACCGGCGCGAGTGAATAAGCGCAAACGAACGGTCGATTTTGTAGTAGAGAGGCTCCCAGTTCGGAGCCTCTTTGCTATGGGAGGCAATCGATGATTAATGATCGGGCGCTTTTCAAGGATTGGCACGTGATATACGCGGCGTTGGAACTGCGCGCCTTTCAGGACAGGGTGGACGCGCCGAATGTCGAAGCGCAGCGACCGGAGGGTGCCGACCGACCTCCACCGGGCGGTCTCGGCCTGCTTGCGCAGCCGGCGGGAGCGGCGGCCACTCATCGCTGCTGCTCGATCCGAGCTTGCGTGGCCGACAGGATCCGCTCGGTCCGCTGGTTCTCCCGCTCGAGCAGCCGGGCGTGCACCTCAGCGGGCAGGGCCCGCCACAGGTCGTAGATCACGGTGCCCTGGTACAGCCCGAAGCGGCTGGCCTGCTCGACGAGCTTGCAGACGGTGTCCAGCGGCAACCGGACGGTGCCGTCCCCGTCGGCCGAGGCCTCCCGT
>CALMDI010000333.1 GCA_937864975.1 uncultured Chloroflexota bacterium
ACGCGCAACGGTCCCAAGCCCGCTTCGCGCCAGTCGCGGACGATGGCATGGACAAACGCATCGGCTGCGGCGTCTGTCGGAAAATCGGAGACCTCGGCACGGAGGTCATGCGCGTGCGCCTGCGTTCAGTAATGGCAGCCATTCGTCTTGCTGACGACGACCGCCAGCATTTCGCGCTGCCGGCGGCTGAGCGGGCAGTCCCCGAACATGAGCGCGCGGTACATCCCCATCGACGCCCGCAGCGCGGCGGCATTCGGCGTCATAATGCGGACGATGTGCCACACGCGCCCCGCGCGCTTCACCGCCGCGTCCAGCTCGCGTTTGACGTCGCCTTCCGCTTCGTCGTCGCTCACCTGCCGGATGTGAGGCATTCAGAACTCCAGGTATGAGGGATGAGCTTTGAGGTTTGAGTAAAACAGTGTTGGTGTGGTCACTATCCGCTTTTACTCATCGCTCAAAGCTCATCCCTCATCGCTCACTAATAGCGTCGCACAATCGACTTATAGACCGTCGGCTGGCGGTTCTGGATGAACTGGAATTCCTCGCGATACTGGCGCACCTCGTCCAGATCGATGCGCGCGACCGTGACGCCTTCCAGCGGCGCGCCCGTCTCGTCGTCGGTTTCGCTCGCCATCGATGCGTGAATCTGCCCGCGCGGACCGACGACCATGCTTTCGCCGCCGAACGTCATCGTCACGTCTTCGCCCACGCGGTTGGCGCCCGCGATGAAGACCGAATTTTCATACGCGCGAGCGCGCAGGTAGGTTTTCCACTCGTCAATCGCGGACGCTTCCCAGTTGGCGCTCACGCAGAGTAAATCCGCGCCGTCGAGCGACAGGCTGCGCGCGACTTCCGGGAACGCGAGATCGTAGCCGATCATCATGCCGACGATGCCGAATTCCGTCTCTACCACGGGCAGCTTGAAACCCTCGCGGAATGCCATGCGCTCTTCGCCGCGCAGGTGAATTTTGTTGTAGACCTCTAACAGCTCGCCGTCGGGTCCCAGCATAACGGACGAGTTATACAGAACGCTTTCGACGCGCTCTTTGGTGACCATGCCGAACACCACGTAGACGCCGTATTCGTTGGCGCGCTGTCCCAGCAGGTTCGCCGTCGGACCCGGCACGCGCTGCGCCAACTCGGTAAAGCGCACGCCAAGCTCGTAGCCGGTCGTGACCAATTCGGGAAAGACGATGAGATCGACTTTCTGTTCGGACGCGACCTTGCGGATCATGTCCGCCATTTTGATCAGGTTGTCTTCCATCTCGCCGAGCCGCGGCTTGATCTGCGCCACGGCAACCGTCATTTCACGCATGTTGATTCCTTCTATGGTTTCCCAGACAGCGAGTGATTTTACCGCTCGAATGAGAAGCTGTCAGCCATCAGCGGTCAGCCATCAGCTTTCAGCTAAAAACGAAGACAAAAAGGGTTAAATCATTTACGTTCTTAGCTGGGTGAGAACCGTTGCGAGCTCCGGCGGCAGCGGCGAGTCGAAGCACAGCCGCTCGCTCGTCGTGGGGTGGTCGAAGCACAGGCGCGCGGCGTGGAGGAACTGCCGCTTCAGGCGCACGCGCTGGCGGCGAAATCCATACAGGCTGTCGCCCACGATGGGCGCTTCGATGAACGCCATATGAACGCGAATCTGATGCGTGCGCCCGGTGAGGAGCCGCACGCGCACCAGCACCTGCCCGGTCTCGAAGCGCTCGATCACCTCGAACTCGCTGACGGCAGAGCGACCCGCGCGCTGCACCGACATCTTGCGGCGGCTGGTGGGATCGCGCGCGATGGGCGCTTCGACACGCCCGGTGGGCGTGCGCGGCGCGCGTTCCAGCAGCGCCAGATAGATTTTTTCGACCGTTCGCTTCTGGAACTGTGCCATCAGGCGGTGCATCGCGCGTCCGTTCCGGGCGACGAGGATCAATCCGCTGGTGTCCTTATCAAGCCGGTGGACGATGCCGCGCCGTTTGGGCGCGTGGCTGATCTGCGCGATTTCCGACCAACGCGCGAGGATTGCGTTGACAAGCGTGCCCGTTTCGTTGCCCGCGCCGGGATGCACGACGAGTCCGGCGGGCTTGTCGATCACCGCGATGTCCTCGTCTTCGTAGACGACGTTGAGCGTAATCGGCTCCGGCGCGACGGTCGTGTCTTCGGCAGGCGGGGGCACGACGAGGCGAATGGTTTCGCCGCCTTTGAGCTTGATGCCGGGCTTAATCCGCTCGCCGTTCACGGTCACGCTGCCGTCACGGATGAGCGTTTGAATCTGCGTCCGCGTGAGCGCGTCGCCGAGGCGCGCGACGATGATCTTGTCCAGCCGCTCGCCGGGGGTGGACACGGTAAATTCGATCTGAGTCGGGTCGGTCATGAGGCTCGCTGCTCCGGTTTCGGCGGCTGATTGTAGCATACATAAGAGCGGCATATGATTTCACGCTCGGACGCCGCGCCGCGTTGACCATGCAGGGGAACGTGGTAGAATGAGGTCAAGACAGCCTTTAGAACCGGAGGAGGCATTTTCTGGAGGCACTGGAACTCGCTCACACGATTGTGGATGTGGTTGAAGATAAAAAAGCCGAGAATATCGTCCTGCTCGATCTTCCCCCCGATACCGTCATCGCCGATTACTTCGTCATCGCGCTGTACCTTGCGGCCATCACGGCGTTCGGCTCGTGGTTCGCGCGCTTCCAGAAGACGACGCGCGACTACTTCCTGACCGACCGCAGCGTCCCGTGGTGGGGCATCTGCTTCACCATCGTCGCCACCGAAACGAGCACGCTGACGTTCATCGGCATTCCGGCGGCGGCCTACGCCGGCAACATGACGTTCCTGCAGCTCGCGATGGGGTACGTCATCGGCCGCATGCTCGTG
>CALMDI010000334.1 GCA_937864975.1 uncultured Chloroflexota bacterium
GTGCTCACCGCCGAAGGCGGCGTGGGTGTCGGCCATCACGGCCTTGATGTAGCTGTGGCCCACCCTGGTGCGCACCGGGGTGCCGCCGCGCTCGCGCACCACCTCGGGCACCGCCTTCGAGCAGATGCAGTTGTGGAGGATCGTGGCCCCTGGGTGCTTCTCCAGCACGCCGGCGGCCACGATGGCCGTATCGGAAATCAAGACGCCCGACACGCATTGACCGTACGAACGATTCTCTGGCCTCGGCGCGACGCACCTGTATGAAGATTTTCTTTTCGGCCGGCGAGACCTTCTTCAGATCGGTCGAGGTGTAACGCTTCCGACGATCGGTGAGCTCCTGGAACCAATCGGCAGGCGGATAAACCACGGGCTGACTGCCGGGCGATACTCCGGTCGCGTCGAGGGAATACTTGCCATCGGTCTTTAACCCTGTCCCATACGCGGTGACAAGCGCTAACTGATCGGAAACGAGCGCAGCACAACAGCGCCGCGCATTCCATTCTATTTTACCATGTTACCAGTCGGCTGTGGATTCTGAAGATGGCTCGTCGGTCGTTTCCGCAGGCGCTTCGGGGAAGACCAGCGGATCGGGCAGCAGGTCGTCAATCGACTCGTCCAGCGGCGCGCCGTCGACCATGACATTCTCTAAAATCCGCGGCAGCATCTCGCGGATGCGATCGGCGTCTTCGGCAGTCGTCGTGATATTGCAGACGACCAGTTTTTCAGCAGAGGGCATGACCATCGCCAGAACAAAGGTATAATTGCCGTCGCTGTCGCTCAGAAGGTAGTAGGCGGCGTCGCGCTCGCCCCAGCGGATCGCCACCGTATCGGTGACGGTCGAGTTGCCTACATACTCCTGCCTCTGCGTTACATTGTTTAAAACGTCCCATGCCAGATTCCCGCCCTCGGTAATCGGCATTCCCAGATCGTGGACTTTTTGAACGAAAATATAGACCAGAATCCCGTGCGGCGTGGTGTCGCCCGTCATTCCCGCGTGTTCCGCGAGCAGGATTCCATATTCATTCGTAATCGACTGCCAGCCGCTCGGTGGGCGGACGCTCAACTGCACGCCGTCCGCAGAGACGCGCGTCCACTCGTCGCGCACCGGGGTCGCGGTCGGGATTACCTCCACGGTTGGCGTAAGTGGGGCGCCGCTCATGTCGCACGCTGCCAAGCCGACGAGCAGTACCAGTACAATCCACCTCATCATTGTCGGTATACGTTAAAACTCACGTCAGCCACCCGTGTCGGCATTACGCCGTGCTAGACACATGGTAACACCGGCACTTGGCAGAGGGCACAAATGCTAAACTGTTTCTCATGCGTAAAAGGAGCAGTCAAGAGGGGAAAAGACAGTCATTACGGGCTAATCATGAGTGAATAGCTGCAATTAATTCCCGCGTAGCGAGGAAGCAATCATAACGATAAACATCGCCCGCAAGCGCTTGCCGCCCCTAACCCCTACTTCAGCAGTCGCCGCCGCAGCAGCCCCGCGAGCCAGCGCAGCTCTTCAATGCGAAGCAGCGCCGCCACGCCCACGAAAACGGCGACGCTGAGGCTGCCCCCCAAGCCGACAATCGCGATTTCGTGGATCAAGCCGTCTGAAGGGAAAAGCTGGAGCAGCAGCGGCGTCGCCGCCCACGCGACCGCGCCCATTATCAGCGTTGCCAGCCCGGTTTTCACCAGCGTCAGAACCAGCCGTTGACCGCCAAAGCCGCGCAGCCGCCGCTGAAGCAGAAACGCCGATAGCGAGGCGTGGAGCATGTGCTTGGCGCTGTCCGCGATCATCAGGCTGAACAAGCCATAACGCGGCAGCAAAACGAGCGCCACGATCATGTAGAGCAGCAGGCTGACCAAGCCTACGAGCGCGGGCGTCACCGTGTCCTGACGCGCGTAGAAGGCATACACCAGCAGCAGGTCGAGCGTGGCAAACGGCAAGCCGAACAGGTACAGCCGCAGCGCGAGCGCGGTCATCGCGGTGTCTTTCGCCACGAACGCCCCGTGCTCGAACAGCAGCGCGATGATCGGCGTCGCCAGCACAAATAAGCCGACGGTCGCGGGCAAAATGAGCGTCGTCGCCAGCCGCAGCCCCAGACCGAGCGTGTCCTTAAAGGCGCGGTTTCCCTCCTCCGTAATGACCGCCTGCCGGGAGAGCGTCGGCAGAATGGCGATGCTGATCGCCGTCGCCACCAGTCCGTGGGGGAATTGAACCAGCGTCGTCGCCCACGCCATGTAGCCGATGCTGCCCTCGCCCGTCCGGCTCGCCAGGTTGTAGCTGAACGGGCGGATAATCAGCGTGTCCATCACCAGCGAAAACATGACCGGCGTATACAGGCGAACAATCTGCCGGATGGCGGGGTGGCGCCAGTTCAGCGTCAGCCCCAGTCGCGCGCGCTTCATGCCGGGAAATTGCAGCGCAAGCTGCACCAGCGACCCGACCAGCCAGCCGATTGCGGCGGCGGCAATCCCCTCTGGCGGGCGGGCAACCGCCCACTGGACGCTCAAGCCGTCGAGAATCGGGGTCAGGACGGGCGGCGGCGCGAGCAGCACCGTGACCAGGACAATACAACCGTTGAAGGCGGCTCCCGCGAACGCCGGAAACGTGAACACGCGCAGCGCGTAGAGCGTTCCGCTGAGCACCGCGAATAAACTCATAAAGAGCAGAGCGGGCGCGGTCAGACGCAGAAGGTCGGCGGCGAGCGCCTGCGTCGCCGCGTCAAAGCCCGCCCCACCGGCGATCTGAACGATCTGCGGCGCGAACATTTCCAGCAGCAAGACCAGCGCCGCCAGCACCACCGTGACGAGGCTGAACAGGACAGACACTAGCCGCCAGAGCGCAGCCTGCCCGTCGCGCGTTACCACTTCGCTCAATATGGGAATAATCGCGCTGTTGACATGCCCGCCGATGAGGAGGTCGTAAAACGCGGTCGGCACCGTCGTAGCGACTTTGAGCGCGTCGACCGCGCCCGACGCGCCGAACAGGTTTGTGAGTGCGATCTCGCGCGCCAGCCCAAGCACGCGGCTGGCGATATTTCCGAGCGCCAGCACGCCGGTCGCTCGCGCGACGCCGGCGTTGGTTTCCGCCTGCGTCGGCGCCGAAGCGCTGAGATCGCCGTCAGCGTCCGGGGTCGCGCGCAAG
>CALMDI010000335.1 GCA_937864975.1 uncultured Chloroflexota bacterium
GAGCGCACCGAGTCGTTCTTCTGGTGGTTCTGCGACGACCACGTCGAGCTGGTCAAGGGCCGGGCCTACGGGAACCTGGGCGACGCCACGTCGGCCCGGGCTGCCCTGGAGGAGGCGCTGTCCACGCTGCTGCGCCTGCTGGTGGCGGTCGCGGCGGTCGCGGTCATCGTGTTTGTCGTCGTGCAGCTAACGCGCGAGACGAACGTGGCGGCTCCCGCGCCGTCGGATATTCTGGGGCAGCTTCCGCCGTCGCCCACGTTCACGCTCGCGCCCACGTTCACGGCAAGCTCGCTGCTGCCGACCGCGCCGCCGCAGGAGAATGGCGCGCAGGCGTATGCGGGCGAGGGTGTTCTGGTGATTCTTGAACTGACGCAGCGAAGCTGGCTTCGTATCGTCACCGACGGCGTAGAGCAGTACGCGGACATCGCCACGCCGGGGACGCGCATCGAAATCCCGGCGCAGACGCAGGTTGCCATCACGGCGAGCAATGCCGAAGCGCTGTCGGTCGTGTGGAATGGGCAGGAACAGGGCTTGTTCGGCGGGCGCGGTCAGCAGGTAGACCTTGTGTTCACCGAAACCAGCGTCGACGTTAGCTCAGGTCCGGGTTTCGAGCCGACGTCGCCTTTCACGGCGACACCGCTGCCAACGTCGGCGGTCGACGTGCAGCAGGCGATTCAAGACCTGACGCCGAGCAGCACGCCGGGACCCAGCCCGACGCCGACCGAGACGCCGACGGCAACACCGATCCCGTCGGAGACTCCGATTCCGTCCGAAACGCCGGTTCCATCGGAGACAACCGCGCCGACCGAGACGCCGACGGTGACGCTCACGCCAACCATGACGCTGCCGCCGACTCAGACGCCGACCGTGACCGTCACGCCTTCGCCCACGCGGACGCCGACGATCACGCCGGTTCCGACCGAAACCTTAACGCCGTCGCCGACGGCAATTTTGCCGCCGCGCGCAACCTCGACCAATCCGACACCTACCAAAGCAGGAGGGTAGGCAATGGCTCGTAAAGACAGGTATTTTCTTCTCAGCCTCGGCTGTTCCAAAAACACCGTCGATTCCGAAAGCATGGCGCAGGTGCTCAACCAGTCGGGGATGCGCGGCGTTGGCAGCCCGGACGCCGCCGAAGTGCTGATCGTCAACACGTGCGGCTTTATCGACACCGCCAAGCAGGAGTCAATTGACACGCTGCGCGATCTGGTCGCGGGCAAGCGCAGCGGGCAGATGGTGATTGCCGCCGGCTGCCTGTCGCAGCGCTACGGCGAGCAGGTCGTCGCGCAGGTGCCGGGGCTGGACGGCGTGATCGGCACGCGCCGCTGGATGGACATTTTCGACTTTATCACGCGCCTACACACGCGGCGCCATCCCGAACCCCTCTATCACCTGCCGACGGAAGCGACGGTGGTTGGGAGCGACGAGCACGGCGTGATGCGCGTCAGCGCCCAGGGCGCGAGCGCCTACCTCAAGATTGCCGATGGCTGCCGCCGACCCTGCGCCTTCTGCGCGATTCCGAAAATCAAAGGTACCGCTGTCAGCCGTCCGGTGGATTCAATTTTGCGCGAAGCGGTCGCCCTGCAGGAACGCGGTGTGAAAGAACTCATTCTGATCGCGCAGGACACGTCGGACTACGGCTACGACCTCGGCATGAAAGAGGGCACGGCGCAGCTTCTGGACGCGCTGGTCGACGCCGCGCCGGGCATCCCGTGGATTCGCCTGATGTACGCCTATCCCGGCTACGTGACGCCGCGCCTGATCGAGACGATGGCGAAGCATGAGCAAATCCTGCCGTACCTCGACATGCCGCTTCAGCACGGCAGCCGCTCGACGCTGCTGCGGATGCGCCGCCCGGCGAAGATCGAATGGGTGTATGACACGCTGGCGAACATGCGCCGCGTGATTCCGAATCTCGCCGTCCGCACCACATTTATCGTCGGCTATCCCGGCGAGACGGACGCGGAATTTGACCAGCTATTGGGCTTCGTGCGCGACCTGCAGTTCGACCGCGTCGGCGCCTTCAAGTATTCCTTCGAGGATGGCACGCCGAGCGCCGATCAGGCAAACCACGTCCCAACTGAAGTTAAGGAAGCCCGCTGGAGCGCCCTCATGGAGCTTCAGCAGGGCATCAGCCTCGCCAAGAATCAGACGCTGGTAGGCAAAACGCTGGGCGTGCTGGTGGAAGGCTATGGCGAAGCGGAAGACGAGAACGGGGAGGCGATGGGGCAGACCATCAGCCTCGCGCGCTCCTACCGCGACGCGCCGGAGATCGACGGCTACGTGCTGGTCGAGGGCGAACTGCCCGTAGGCGAAATCGTCCCGGTGCGGATTACGGGCGCGACCACCTACGATCTGATCGCCACGCCGGACACGGTCAGCCCGATCGTCATCGAGCCGGGCAAGGTCTACGGCGAGGGGATGATTAATCTGGATCAGATCGAGGTCAGTTAGGACGCTGGCACCATGAGACGAATCGTACAGCGGAAGAAGCCGCTTCCGTTACCGGGCGCGTCATCATTGGTACGCAGGAACAAACGTCCTGACTGCATCGTTGACCCACGAATGCGCCCTGAATCCTCACCTATGTAAAATGGGCTGCCGTTGCTCCCGAATCGCCCGATTAAGGCATAGGGATGGGCATAATTGCCGCTATTGAGCGGAAACTTTTTGTCGTGGTCGATGTTATCCCAGCCGCGCGGTCCATTGCGTCCTGTAAACCAGACACCCGCGTAAATCTCGCCGGATGCCGTGATCTGGCAATACTCTCCCACGACCAGGTCAATCTGGGTATCGACCCATTGATCACGTTCTCGCACGGTGACGGTCGTTTGCTGAGTTGTTTGCATCTTCACGGGCGCGGGAGGTGCCGCCGGAACCGGAGGCACGGCTGACCCGCCACTGCTGGGACGATAGGCAAACCGGCTCACTTCGCTGCCCTGCGCGTCGCGTAATATCGCCGTGTCCCCCTTGTTATTCCAGATGCCCTGCTGGTAGCCCATATACAGCTCCGTGGCAGTATCCGCGCCCCGACCGGTCACAACCGTCACGGTCTTTCGACCGCCCAGCGTGAAGTTAGGAAACGTATAGAGGTGCCGGGATGTGTCGCGCAGTGTCCAGCCCGTCATATTGACAGCCGTGCTTTCACTGTTGCGAATCGTCACGGTTTCTTCGGTTTCGGCATTCGGTGGGTTATAGCGAACGTCTGTTATCTTGACGGTGGGGAGCCGCGCTGCGGCAAGCTGGCACACCGCCCACGGTCGCCGCCCATCTGGAAATTCCGCCGCGGGAGCCGGGGAAGTGATAATGCGAACACGTCGGTCTGCGGTGAATTCCGCGAGCCGCTGGATCTCGTTCGCGCTTGCAGGAAGGATCGAACCCGTGCTGCAAAGGAGTTCGCCCGTATCCGTTCGGATCACCTGATGCTGACGGGTCTCGTTTGGGAGATACCCGCCGCTGAAAAAAATAAAGAAGCCAAGCCCATCCTGCGAGGGTTGAAAATTCAATTGGGAAACGGAGCTAACCGTGTAAGGTCCGTGCTCGACCTCATAGACACGTGATAGCTGGACGCTCCGAAGGTCATAGATATATAGATCGTGATTCGCAATTCCGCCGCTGATCTGTTCATTCCGTACCGCCAGAAACGTATTGTTCTGAAAAAAGATCCACCGAACTGTGCCGACAGCCATCGACAATCGGTTGACTACCTGATTGTTGAGCAGAAGCTCACCGGTATAGTTGGCGGGACTCTGGACGACGCGATACGTCCAAACCCCGCCGACACCGGCTCCCCACGTCGTATTGGTGTAAAAAAGACCAGGTCTTGGATCGTACATATCCTGAGGCACAACTTCTCCCCTAATATCTATTATAGAAAGCAGATTCGTTGAAT
>CALMDI010000336.1 GCA_937864975.1 uncultured Chloroflexota bacterium
CGGCTTGTTCTATGCCGTCTATGGCTATCTCATTTTTCAGAATCTAACGCTCATCGACACGCCGTTTTTCATGGCGCTGCTTCACGCCTTCGTGCTGTCGGTCATTTTGCTGCGTGAGCGACCGACGCTCGACCGCCGGACGTGGGGGCTGGCGATTTTAAGCGGCGCGATCTTCGGGCTGGCTCTGCTCACGCGCCCGATTCTGCCGTTCCTCGCCGTGCTTCTGCCGGTCTGGTTTCTGTTCCGGCTGAATTTACGACAGACGCTGGCACGGCTCGCGCCCGTGGCGCTGGTGGGGGCGGCGGTGTTGCTGCCGTGGATCGCGCGAAATTATCAGGTCTACGATACGTTCGTGCCGATGTCTCTGACGGCGGGCGCGAACCTGTATCAGGGGAATAACCCGGACGTGCTGCCGTACATGCGCGCGGGCTACGACCCGCAATGGACGGGACCGGACGCGCTGACCGCCGATCCTGACAGCCCCGAAGGTGACCGGGAGCGCGTGGCGCTGGCGCTGGCGTTTTTGCGCGAGAACCCCAAGCTCATTCCCGATCTCCTGTGGACGAAATTCGCGACGCACTGGAGCATCGACGTTTTCCCGCGCCGCAACCCGGTCGAAGGCAGGCTGCCGCGCCTCGATTACCAGGGCAACGCGATTGAAGAAACCGACGACGCGGGCAACGTGGAACTGGGCGGGCTGCCGCCGGGCGACCCGGTGGCGACCTACTCCGACCCGCTCTTCGACCAGATCGGGCGCGCGGCGCATCGGGTCTATTTTGGCGCTCTATTCGCGCTTGCGCTGGTAGGCGTGGTCGCTTCGGCGCGGCAGTGGCGAGAAGTGTCGCTGCTGTGGTTCGTCCAGATCAGCATGACGGTTGTCTACGTGGTTTTTCATCCTTCCACGCGCTACCGCGTCCCCACCGATCCGATGCTGTTCCTCTTTTCCGCCTATGCGCTGGTGTGGTTATGGGCATGGTGGTTGAAGCGCGCGGCGATGCCCGCCGCGGAGGCGCGCGCTCAGCAGGCAGTCGCGCCGAAACCGCCGCTGCGCTGAACGGATGACAGGCTCATCAATCTCTATGCTTCTCCGATTGATTTTATTAAGACATTAATGTATGCTAGGTTTCAGCCGCTTACATGCACCGATGGATGCTCCTCGATGACTGCCCAACAAGCCTTCCGTAACACTCTGGTGGTCATACTGACCGTTGGTATCGCCTATGCGATGTTGATGAGCGTTCGCATTCTGATCGTGGTGCTGGTCGGCATCATTATCGCGTCGGCGGTGCGTCCGTTTGTCCTCTGGCTTCAGGATCGGCGCGTCCCCCAGGGGCTGGCGATTCTGATCGTTTACGGGCTGCTGTTTCTCGTCGTCTTCGTGCTTGGCGTTCTCGTCCTCCCGCCTGCGGTCAACCAGCTCACCAGCTACGTCCAGAATGAACAGCGGCTTGCCACCCGCCTGATTACGGCGAAGGATTGGCTCGAAGATAATCTTCTCCAGATCACCGGGCGCGAGATTGATCTGGGCGAGCCGGAGATGATTCGAGAGCAGGTCACCGAAATCGTCCAGGACGTCGAAGCCGAAATTCCGCAGATCGCGGGCGAAGTGAGCGCGATTCTGGGCGAGTTCATCCTCGCCATCGTCGTCGGCGTCTACTGGCTCACGGCGCGCGACCAGGCAGTCGAGTTCAGCACGTCGCTCTTTTCCATCGGCAGACGCGGCATGGTTGCCGAGATG
>CALMDI010000337.1 GCA_937864975.1 uncultured Chloroflexota bacterium
TACCTGGCGGATATTATCACCGGGCAGGTGAACCGTCTGCGCGCCGCCAGCGGTCCCGACGACCCGGTGAAAATATCGGAAGCGTGGTCGCCCGACGGGACTCTGGTGCTGTATCAGGGCGCGGGCACGCGCACCGAAATCGTGATGATGACAGCGGCGGGGATTCCGCTCGGTCGCACCACCGAGTTCGCGTTCCCGCGCTACGGGATGCGCGCGGCGTGGTCGCCGGACGGGCAGCGAGTCGCCATCGGCGGCGCCGAGGGGCAGTGTCCTTACGGACCGCTGGTGCTGAATAATCAGTTTGAGGTGATCGCGCGCGGCAACCCGCCGCCCAGCATGTGCGAGCCGGTCTGGTCGCCCGACGGCAGCTACCTTGCCTTCATGGGCGTGCGGGCGAGCGCCGCGGGCAGCGCCGACGGGCGCGTCGACATTTACGTGGGCAACAGCAACGGGCAGGGCGCGGCGAACCTGACGTCGAACCTGCGCGGCACGATTGAGCTGCTCGGCTGGGTGGGGGGATAAGGGAAGGTTTGAGGAATGAGGGTTGAGGTTTGAGTGAAATACAAAGTGAAAAGTGGAAAGTAAAAAGTAGAAAGTGCCTACCCTTGCTTTTGGCTGTTTACTTCTCACTTCTTTGACTCAAGCCTCAACCCTCATTCCTCAGTACTCTGTTTCATGGGAGGAGAGCGATGATACGCCACGTCGTGATGTTTAAGTTCAAGCCAGAAGTGGATACGAAAACGCGCTTCGAATTTGTTCAGCGCCTTCGCAAGCTGGTAGACGATGTCGAAGTCGTCCGTACGCTGGAAATCGGGCAGAATTTCACGCAGACACCGCGCTCGTCGGACCTTGTTCTGATGGTCGATCTCGACGATGAAGACGCCCTTGCCGCCTACGCCGACCATCCGATGCATCAGCCTGTTAAGAAGATGCTGTCTGAGATTTGCAGCGAAACGCGCGTGGTCGATTACGTTTTACCCGACTAGGCGGCGCGCCGCCGCTGCCCTTCGCACCAAAGGAAAACACGCATGGCACAGCTTACGGATCGAATCGCAGTGGTCACCGGCGCGAGCCGCGGCATCGGGCGGGCGGTCGCGCTGGAATTGGCGCGGCGCGGCGCGACGGTCGTCGTGAATTATCAGAGCAGCGCCGACGCCGCGAATCAGGTCATCGAGGCGATTCAGTCGGGCGGCGCGCAGGCGATGGCGTTCCAGGCGGACGTTTCGCAGGAAGAGGGCGCCAACAACCTCATCAAAGCGGCGGTCGACACCTACGGCAAAATCGATATTCTGGTGAATAACGCGGGTACAACGCGCGACAACGTCATCATGCTGATGGGCGCCGCTGATTTTGATACCGTCATCAACACGAACTTACGCAGCACATGGCTGTGCTCGAAAGCCGCGGTACGCAGCATGATGCGAAAACGCTACGGGCGCATCGTCAACATGACCAGCATCAGCGGCGTTGCCGGGAACGCGGGGCAGACCAATTACAGCGCCAGCAAGGCGGGCATCATCGGCTTGACGAAAGCGCTCGCGCGCGAAGTGGCGGCGCGCAATATCACCGTCAACGCCGTCGCGCCGGGCTTTGTCCTGACCGATCTCACGTCCAGCCTGCCGGAAGACATCACGAAAAAGATCAACGAGAATATCCCGCTCGGACGCTGGGGCACAGTCGAAGATGTGGCGCAAGCCACCGCGTTTCTTGTCTCGGATGAAGCCGCTTACGTCACCGGGCACGTGCTTCAGGTGGACGGCGGCATGGCGATGTAGGGGAGAGAAAAGTAGTGAGGTTTGAGGATTGAGGGTTGAGGAAAAACCGAACTACCTCTACTGGTGTTCCTCAGAACTTGGCACGCTTTAGGCATTGGGAGCGAGTATGAGCACGATTTTCTCAAAAATCATCGCGCGTGAAATTCCGTCGGAGATCGTTTATCAGGACGACACGGTAACGGCATTTAAGGACATCCATCCGAGCGCGCCCGTACATATTCTGATCGTCCCGAATAAGGAAATCCCCACCGTCAACGACGTCACCTCGGACGATGAAGCCGGGATGGGGCACCTCTTTGTCGTCGCGAAGCAGATTGCGCGCGAGCAGGGAATCGCGGAAAGCGGTTACCGGCTGATCGTCAACTGCCGCGACGACGGCGGGCAGGAAGTCTATCACCTGCACATGCACCTGCTCGGCGGGCGCAAGCTCGGTCCCATGCTGGCGCGGTAAAGCAGAATGATCAACATTTCAGGCAATAAATAAGGGCGAAGCCGTCGGTTTCGCCCTTACGCTTACGTTGACTTCTGATAGTTCCTCTACGCTTCGTCGGTCGCCTCGGCGGTCGGTTCCACGGAAGGCTGTGTCGGCGCGGTGTCCGGCTCGTCTGTTACTTCAATCGTCGCCTCAACCGCCGGTTCGGATGTCGCTTCGGGGGTCGCCTCCGCATCCGTCGCGCGGTTCGCAACGGCTGCTTCAAGCGCCGCCACCACCGCCGTCCCATCGGTCAATTGAACACCGTTCTCATCCGTCAGGAGCACGCCATTGACCGTGACGGCGGGCGTCGTCGTGTAGCCGACCAACCCGCTCGCGTCCTGAGTCGCTGCGGTCAGCGCGTCGTTTGCGCCTCCCCCTGAGATACAGCCATCATACTGCCCCCGATCAATCGCCAGTTTTTCGATGCCGCTCACGATGCGAGCCGCGATGGCTTCGGCCGCGGCCTGGGCCTGCTGGGCGGCGAGGCCGCCCTGCTT
>CALMDI010000338.1 GCA_937864975.1 uncultured Chloroflexota bacterium
TGGATACACCTCTCATACGAGACTCACGAGGGCTGCCACGATGGCGCTAATCACCGCCAGGTAGACGCACCCCTTGAGAAAATTGACGACGTGAAAGCGAAACAAATGGAGCGATGCCTCGTCCACCCCTTCCGAGCCTGGCAGCATCGCGAATGCCGGTCGGATCACCGTCAGCAAGATATAATCGAGCACGACCGCGTCAAAGACATTGAACACCTGAAGCACACCATAGGTATTCAGAAAGATCGCCCAGAAGGACGGATTTCCGCCGTTGTCCCGATGCAGGCGCATCGTCGATCCGTACATGACGCCCATCGTAACGGCAAGAAAGGCTGCCCCAACCACGATGCGCTGGCGTTTTTCCTGAGCGGTGAGCGGGGCAACCCGCGCCTGGATTTCCGGCGGGTAATCCTGAAGCCAGAGACGCGGGTTATAGCGTAATGAACCCAGGATGATGACGGATAAGCCCAGGCTCAGCAGCAAGCCTTCCAGCAGAATGCTTCCCGGCGCGAGAGTCACGATGCCTCTTAGAATTTCACCGCGAAGGCGGTTACGTACATAATCGCCACACCTAGAACGACGCCCGCGAGATTCACCCAGTTCACCAAAGGCTTGGCGAGTTTCGCGCTTTCCTGGGCAACGAGCTTCCCGACTTCCCAGACCACTTGCAAAATCGCGCCCACGCCGATGGCGAGGAATACCGTCGCCAGCACCGGATCAAAGGCAAACCCGCCAATCCACGTTCCTAGAATTGCCGGACCGCCTGCAAGCAGCACCAACAGCGCAAAGTGCTTGAGACCGGGGTTGTGGCGCACAATCGGGGCGGCAATCCCCACGCCTTCCGTGATGTTATGGAGCGTAAAGCCGAGAATCAGAAACGTGCCGAGCGCCGCCTCACCGGCGGCAAACGCCGCGCCAATGGCTAACCCCTCACCCATGTTATGCAAGCCAATGCCAAGCGCAATCCGGTAGGATAAGCCCAGGGGTGTGCTCTCGCCTTTGCTCAGGCTCCCGACCGCCAGCAGCACCCCGAGCGTGATGAGCGCGAGGAAGATCACCAGGGGAACGCCTTGCCAGAAGGCGGGCAGTTCCAGCGCAAATTCGTTGGCGTCCAGCCACGTTCCGATGGCGAGGAAAATGAGCAGCCCGATCGTCAGGGACAGCATAAAGTTCATCGCCTGCTTGCTCAGCCGTCGCATGAAGGGATACCACAGGACCCCCAGACCCACCGGAATGACGCCCACATACAAGCCCACCAGCCCGAACTGCGTAAACAGGTTGAAGGACGGTTGCGGTGTCACAACGGCGGCAGCAATTTCGCCCTCAAAGGTGGCGCCCAGGGACGTGATCAGCACGACGCGGTGAACCTCTTCTTCTACCCAGGGATACGGAATCGTGAAGGTTGCCCGTCCGAGCCGCGGAATGGTATTGGAAGGTTCGGCGGTGAAGCCAAAATATGCCTCGTCAACCAGAACCTGCGGGATGGTGACTTCCTGCGGACCGTCGTTGACGACTTCCACGCGAATCACGCCAGGCTCGGGCAGGGTAATTCGCGAAAAGGACACCTGCTCCACCGGCGGTCCTGCCAGCTCGGTTAGCCCGCCCCCGGTGGCGACCAGATAGGCAAGCACAATGCCCAGCAGCAGCAGCGGCAGCAGCGCCAGCGCCCAGCGGACTCCTGTGACAGATTTCGGTTCAGATGCGCCTGGGGTTCGGGTTGTCATCGCTGTTCCTCCGCTGCCTGGGGAACGGTGCTGCCCTGCGTGCCTTTGCGATCCCATTCCTCGTCTAACCCAACCTCCGCGAGCGCGGCGTCAAAATCGCCCGGCTCGACGGCATTGAAAAAACCCATCCACCCGAGTTCCGCAAACTCGCTGACATGCGCGTGGAACATGAATTTGCCGGGCCAGCGGAGCCGAAATTCCAGTATCCCGCGCTGCCCCTGGGCTTGCATGATCGTGTCGACGATGCGGAGCGTTGGCTCGAGGGTTGTCCCCGTATCGTAGTAATCGAAGAAATGACCATGAAGGTGGAAGGAGTTGATGAGGTCGAATTCCACGATATTGATGAGATAGATGCGGATCAGCTCGCCCACCTTGACCGGGATCGGACGGCGCATGAACTCGTGCCCCACCGTGTTGACCGCGTAAATCTCGTTGCCGCCGTCGAAATTCGTATCAAATGCGTTCATCATCATCATGAACTCGCGCGCAGGCGGTCTGCCTGCCTGAGGGTCGACGAGGAACGCGCCGTACATCCCTTTGTGAATGTGGCGCTTGAGGGGAACCGCATGGCAGTGGTAGTGGTGGCAGCCAAAGGGATCGGCGTCAAACTCGTACGTGAAGGCTTCGCCGGGCATGATTTGCCCCGGTTCCACGCCCGGCACCCCATCCATCTCGGCGGTGTGGAAGCCGTGAAAGTGCATGGTGTGCGGGTGACTGCCGAAGTTCGCGAAGTTAATCCGTATGCGGTCGCCCTCGGCGCAGCGGATCGTTGGACCCGGCACGCGCCCGTTATACGTCCACGCGGGAAAGAAAATGCCGGGCGCAATCTCAATGTCGACGTCGCCGGCGCTCACGTTATACGTTCGCACCGTCCGCCCGTCCTCGTCCGTCTCAGCCGTGCCGTAATCCCAATCGACGAGCATCTGCATCGGGTCAAAGCCGTTGCGCTCATGATCGACAGCGCCCACGAGCATTCCATTGCCATGTCCGTCGGGATACTCGACTGTATGCTGGTTGTGATCCTGAGCTTCGGGCATAGCAGGCTCGTCCTGCGCTGCCTGGGCAACGAGACCCGCGCCCACCAGCCCCGCGGCGCCTCCCACACCCATTTGGAGAAAGCGACGCCGTGAAGCCGGGGTCGTCAAAAAATTCATGGTGAATACGCTCCAGTGCGAAGATTGCATTGATGGCTCCATTATTTTAGATAAACCTAAATTTGTCAATACAGAACACTAAACCACATTTAAGTTCGACGCAATTTCGCTGTTGCAACGGGGAGCGCTGTGCGCCGTGTGCCAAGGCTGTAACGCGAGGACTAAAGCATTCTAAAATCTCATACTAGACGATCGGTTACCGCGCGGACGAAGCAGCGCGGCAGAACGAGCAACTCGACGCCTGGCAAAATCTCCTTTCCAACCCAGGGCTGTTGCAAAGTCGATGAACCCCCACCCCCGCGCGAGGGCAGGGATGGGGGATACGGTGCAACGCTTAACTTTGCAGCAGCCCTGTTTCCAACCTGCTAGGATATTGCGTTATCCATAATATACTAATAGGATTATTAGGAAGCCGTACTATATATTGCGCTACTTCACGCCTGTGTCGGTGCGCCAGGTGCAGCAATCGTCGTTGGGCACATGACCTGGCTGCTTCGAGCGCCTCGCTCGGCAGGCAGAGCTTCAGCAGACTTGCACTTTTGTCGGTGTGAGAAGCTTGCCTGAACATCGCAACTCACGACCAACCAAATACTTCGAGAAAGGGGCGATGAAAATGAAAAAGGCTGTGCGCGTCAAGCAGAGTGTCAAAGCGAGTTCCGATGCCAGCCGACTCGTGGACATTTTACGAGAGTTCACAGCGGACGATATTCGCCTTGCGCTGGAGATAGTTGAGTTTCCTTTTGTTCTTCTGATGGCAAGCTGCGTCTGTCAATTCTTAAAGGATAAAGAACCCGCCTTACAGGATCCCGAAATCGCGTACAACGTCGATACCGAGGAGCTGACGATCACCACAAAAGTCAAGGGAACCGTGACCGCCCGGGCGAATACAAAAGGAACCGTCACAATCACCGGCAGCCTGCAGGTAGACATTCATGAGCCGGTGAATAAGCAGTGGAATGAAATCCGCGACGGAATGACCCTCGAAAAGAAAGAACTTTTTGACTGCACGCAGGCAACCAAAGACATCGTATTCAGCAACGTGACGACGATTAAGCTCGATGCACAACGGATAACCGGGACCCAGTTGGTGCTGCTTCTGGAAGTCTACTGGAAAGTCGAAGGTTGTGCGTCGGCTGGTGTAACACCTGTTACTCCCGTGACCTACGGCGACTACCGGCAGTATCGTCGCGTCGGCGTTACGATTAAACCCGGTAAGCCATCCACCTTCGAATCGGAAGTAAAGGCTAAGCCCACCGTTACGGACGGGGAATGGAAAGACAACCGCCCTCTACCCGGTGATTGACCACCTGAGGGTCAGGCAGCGAGAAGTACGTTAAGACGGCTGACTGCGAGCGAGTTCGCTTGACGAGGGGTGTCGTGAGACACCCCTCGTTCGTCGAAAGCCGGATCGCACACGCGCGGGTTATGGCTATCCCTGAAAGGGCGCGGGCTGGCACTGTCCGACGCGCCGTGAGCACTGATACCACTCGGTTTCAATATCCTGCACGATGGGGGCGGTGTCAAAGCTCGCGGAGCCGACCTGCTGCAAGCAGTAAACTTCGGTGTCTTCCGCGCACAAATCGCCCACGTCGGGCGTGCTCACCGCGCCCAGCCAATCACCTTCGTCGTCGGCAGCGGGACCGGTAAAGCCGCCTTCCATGACACCCCAGCACGCCGCCACCGGGCTGTCCATGAACCCGGCGCCGACGATACTCGCCTCGTCGGGCAGCCGGAAGGTCAGGGTTACCGCGCGATCCGCGCCGAATTCGGCGCTCACCAGCACCGGGTCAACCCCTTCGGCGTCCGGTCGCACCAGACCAAGCCCGTACCCTTCGTGATACTGCATCAGCGTCAAGGTGCCGCGCAGGTTGACGCCGGCATTCGAGCCATCGCGCACGGTCGCGTCAAAGCGATACGAGCAGGTCGGCGTTCGTTCCAGTATCGCCGGGTCAATCGCGCCGATCATCGCCGTGAATTCGTCACTCTCCGCGGTGGTCGCCAACTGGCAGCGGCGTTCCAGGCTTGCCAGACTCCCTCGCGCGTCCGCCAGGAGCTGCAGCGCGGCATCGCCGTCGTCGCCCGCGGCGGCAGTCTCCGCGTCGCTCAGCAGCGTCCGAATCTGATTGAGATCGAGCGTGCAGCTCACGTGATCGCCGAGCGTAACCAGACCTGGGACAAGCATCGACAGAAGCAGGCTAATGAGGACGAAGCGTTTCATCGTGATAACTCCCTTGTCATCGAGCGTTTCGTACGGTGTTTGGAACGGGCTGCACAGCCGGCATCCTTCGCCCATTCCCTGTCAGACGATCGGCAGTGACCGTCTCACTGGCTAAATATTCGTAATTCAGGGGCATTGTGGATGTCTGGAGCCGCTGCTGACCCCGACATGCGTCGTCTGGCACGCGGGCTACCTGGGGGCGCTTCAGGAACACCCGCGCGAAAAATGTCGTCGATAGGCTGCTGTACCCGGTCACGGCGGCTCTCATTGTGTTCACCCCGTTTACGGGGCAGGCAGCGCTGCTGACGGGGATTCTGCTTTGCGCCCTCGTGCTGGTTCGCCTGGTGCGGCATCTGGAATAAAATTTGAGGATACTCGCAAAACCGGACAGAATCAGGGCTCCAGTGTCTCCTGCGAGAATGGTTATTGGAGTTCGTGAAGGAGAAGGCGCGATGGCAAAAGTAAAGTTCCAAAACAAGCTTGTCGATCCCGATACTGCATGGGGCGACTGGTTCACGACCAGCGCGTTTGCCGTGGACAAACGCCTGCGCCATATCTTCCGAATCCTGCCGCGCGACCCGCGCTGTAAGTTCTGCAATGCGCCGTTTCAGGGCATCGGTGGAAACCTGGTTCGAGCCTTCTTCGGCAAGCAGCGTTCGTCGTTGAATCCTCGTTTTTGTAACATGTGTGACGAGGCTTCGCGGCGGTTTCCGGGGGGAGCCGAAGTTGAAATGTCGATGCTGTTCGCGGACGTCCGCGGCTCGACGGCGCTCTCCGAGACGATGAGTCCCACCGAGTTCAGCCCGCTCATCAATCGGTTTTAC
>CALMDI010000339.1 GCA_937864975.1 uncultured Chloroflexota bacterium
CCGGCGCGCCATCGCGCGATCTGGCCTTCGACCGGAAACTATTGCCGTGGCGGGGTCGCGATCTCGCGCATCCTCGGATGCCGCGGGGTGGCCGTGTTGCCCGCCGGCATGAGCCGCGAGCGGTTCGAGTGGCTGCAGCACTGGGTCGGCGATCCGTCCGACATCATCCGCACGCCCGGCACTGAGAGCAACGTCAAGGAAATCTACGACGAGACGCATCGCCTTGCCAAAGACCCGAATGTTCGCATCCTCAACCAGTTCGCGGAGATGGGGAACTATCGCTTTCACTATCACGTGACTGGGAACACCATCGCGGAACTTGCGCCGGAGTTACAGGCGCACGGCGTTGGCAATGGCAAGATCGCCGCGTTCGTCTCGGCGATGGGCAGCGCGGGCACGATTGCCGCGGGCGACCGCCTGAAGCAGGTCTTCGCGGACTGCAAGATTGTCGGCTTGGAGCCGATTCAGTGTCCCACGCTCTACAATAACGGCTACGGCGCGCACGACATTCAGGGCATTGGCGACAAGCACGTCACGTGGATTCACAACGTCCTGAATATGGACGCGCTGATGTGTATTGACGACATCGAAGCCAAAAAAGGCTTGCAGATTTTCGCGGAAGAAGAGGGGCTGGAAACGCTCGTGAAGCGCTATGGCATCGACGAGGCGTTCGTCTCGCAAGCCAGCGACCTGTTCGGCATCAGCGGCATCTGCAATATTCTGGGAGCGATCAAGACCGCGAAGTACTATGAGCTTGGCGCCGACGACCTGATCGTGACTGTCGCCACCGACTCGCTCAATCGCTATCATTCCGTCATGGACGACATGGCGCGGCGTTTCGGCAGGCTGGACGTGGCGGCGACTGTGGGGCGGGTGGAGAGCATTTTCCACGGGATGCGTACCGACTGGATTGCCGAAGGCACGCGCGAGGCGCGCCGCCGCTGGCATAATCTGAAGTACTACACGTGGGTCGAGCAGCAGGGCAAGACGGTCGAAGAACTCGACGCGCAGCTTGACCCGGCGTGGTGGGAAGCGCATCAGGCGCGCGTGCCGGAAATCGACGCTCGGCTGGCGGCGCTGCGGCAGACCGAACTCGCCAACGCTTAGTCATGTATCCCGAAGACTGCGTGCTCGTCGGCGTCATCAACCGCAAGCGCGATCTGGCGATTGCGCGCGATGAGCACTGGTATCGCGTTCCACAGGCGCGGCTGCCGCGCGGCGTCAGGGCGGAGTACATCGGCTTTTTCCTCAGCGGCGCGTTTGGGTCGCGCAATGGCGGCGTGCATTACTACGCCGAAAGTACGGGGCTGGAACTCGCGCGTCGGCGCGACCTGCTGCCGGGCGAGGCGAATCACAGGCGCGCGGACGAGGTTTATTATCGCGTCGCGCTTGGCGATCTGATCGAGAAGTCGCCGCCGGTGTTGAACCCGACGCGCCGCCCGATCAGTTTTATCTATACGACCTGGGATCGATTTATCCACGCGCGAACGGTGAGTGACCTGTACAGTGAGCATGATTATTTTGTCGACCGAATCTATCATGCGCTGCGGGATTCCGGTATGAACGCCGAACGCTCGTGGGATGCCGAACGCCGCGATACCGGCTATCCGGCGCACCTGCGCGTGCCGTGTCAGGATGGCGTGTTTACGGCGTCGCCGGAGGCGAACGGGTCGTGGATGCTGCTGGACAGCGCGCAGGACGACGACGCGATTCTGGCGGCGATCAAGGCGGAAATCGCGCGGCATGGCGGTCCGGTGACAATTGGTATCCCCCTCGAAGGGCTGTAGCGAATGCTGATTACGAACGGAACGGTGGTCAGGTGGGGCGAGCCGAACGAGGTGCTGCCCGACCATGCGCTGCTGATTCAGGATGGCGTGATCCGCGCCATCGGGCGCACGCGCGACCTGACGGAGCAGTATCCGAATGAGGAAATCGTCAACGCCCGCGGTCAACTGATGATGCCGGGCAGTATCTGCGCGCACACGCATTTTTACGGCGCCTATGCGCGCGGCATGGGGATTCCCGGTCCCGCGCCGGAGAATTTCCCGCAAATTCTGGAACGGCTGTGGTGGCCCCTCGACAAAGCGCTGGACAAAGACGCGGTGCGGGCGAGCGCGCTGGTATCGCTGGTGGATGCCGTCAAACACGGCACGACGACGCTGATTGACCACCATGCCAGCCCGAACTTTATCGAGGGAAGCCTCGATGTGATCGCGGACGCGGTGGACGAGGCGGGGCTGCGCGCCGTCCTGTGCTACGAAGTGACCGACCGGGACGGGTACGCGAAAGCCGAAGCGGGTATCGAAGAGAATGTCCGCTTCATACAGGCGAGCAGAAACCGCGCGCGCGTTCGCGGCACGTTTGGCTTGCACGCCAGCCTGACCCTGAGCGACGAAACCCTCGCTGTTTGCGCCGATCGCAACCCGGTTGGCGAAGGCTTTCACATTCACGTCGCGGAGCACGAGGCGGACGAAGACGACAGCCTGCGACGCTACGGCAAGCGCGTCGTTCACCGCCTGAACGATCTCGGCATCCTGGGCGAAAAGACGATTGTCGCGCACTGCGTGCATATTGACGACGACGAGCGCGCGATTTTGCGGCAGACCGGCGCGTGGATTACGCACCAGCCGCGCTCGAACATGAACAACGCCGTCGGCGCAATGGCGTTTGACACGATGCTGGCGGAAGACCTCCCCCTGTGCCTCGGCAACGATGGGTTCAGTAACGCCATGTGGCAGGAGTGGAAAGCCGCCTACATGCTGCATAAAGTGACGAGTCGCGATCCGCGGCAGGCGAACGGCGCGGACGTGGCGCGCGTGGCGGCGGTGAACAACGCGCGTCTCGCGCAGCAGTTTTTCGGTCAGCCGGTCGGCACGCTCGCCGTCGGCGCGCCCGCGGACGTGATTCTGGTGGATTACCGCCCCTTCACGCCGCTCACGGCGGGCAATCTGCCGTGGCATATCGTCTTCGGGTTCGAGCCGTCGATGGTAACGACGACAATGGTTGACGGTCGAATCCTCATGCGCGACCGCGAACTCCTGACGTTGGACGAGGCGGCGATTGCCGAAGAGGCGCTGGCGCTGGCTCCCGCGGTGTGGGAACGGTACAATGCGAATGTGGCGAAGAATTCAAGCAATTAGCGATCAGCTTTCAGCGGTCAGCAATCAGCTAAATACAGGACGCTGAAACCAGGCTTACCGCTCTAAAGATGCCGATTTTATACTCGACATTTGCTGAAAGCTGATCGCTAACCGCTAACAGCTACCAACGAGGAACACCACCGATGACCGACAAGGAACGCACGCTCTTCTCGGTTGCCGTGATCGGCGGCACGGGCAAGGAAGGCTCCGGGCTGGCGATGCGCTGGGCGCTGAACGGCTATCACGTCATCATCGGCTCGCGCGACGCCGAGCGCGCCAAAAGCTACGCCGCCGAACTGAACGAAAAGCTCGGCGCGGAATTTTTAACGGGGATGGCGAATGCCGACGCCGCTCGGCTCGCCAACGTCGTCGTCCTGAGCGTGCCCTACCAGGCACACAGGGACACGATAGAAGGCATTAAAGAACACCTGAACGGCAAAATCGTGGTGGACATTACCGTGCCGCTCCAGCCGCCGAAGGTTCGTACCGTTTACGTGCCGGAGGGCAAGGCGGCGGCGCTGGAAGCGAAAGCGCAGCTTGGCGACGGCGCGCGCATCGTCTCGGCGTTTCAGAACGTGAGCGCCGACAAATTGGGCGACCCGAAATATCCGGTGGATTGTGACGTGCTGGTGACGGGCGACGACGAGGACGCGAAGGCGGAAGTCTCGAAACTGGTCGAAGCGGCGGGGATGCGCGCCGTCGACGCGGGTCCGCTGGCGAACGCCGTCGCCGCCGAAGCGCTCACGTCCGTGCTGCTGTACATCAACAAGAAGTATGGCGTCAAAGGTGCGGGCATTCGGATTACGGGATTATAAGATGGCACGCTGGCGCGTTCCGCGCCGAGGGCTTAAGCCCTCGGGTGCCAATTCAGAGGGTAAGCCCGTTAAAGGGGCTAAAAACCAACACGTATTGGGGTATTGCCCTTTCAGTGGGGTTCCAGCGGTTAGAACAGCCGAAGCTTTGAACCCCTGGCAGCGGGTTGAGAATTTTCCTCTTATGCGGATAGCCTGCCCTTGAACTACGCGCCTGCTTCCCTCTCCATCATCGCCTTACCCGGCATCCCGCTCATTCAGCCCGGCGATGATCTTGCACAATTGATGATGGACGCGCTGGCGCGGGCGGGCGTGACGCTGCAAGACGGCGACGCGCTGGTGGTCACCTCGAAAATTGTGTCGAAAGCCGAGGGGCGGCTGGTCGACCTTGCCGACGTTGTGGCGAGTGACAGCGCGCGCCAGGTTGCCGCCGAGACGCAAAAAGACCCGCGCATTGTCGAGCTGGTGTTACGTGAGAGCGAGCAAATTTCGCGGAAAGCGCCCGGCGTGCTGGTGACCAAACATCGTCTTGGATTCGTCTCTGCTAACGCGGGGATTGACCAGTCCAACGTCGATGGCGGCGACGATCATGTGTTACTGCTGCCGGTCGATCCTGATGCATCGGCGCAGGCGCTGCGCGACCGCCTGCACGCGCTCACGGGCGCGGACGCTGCCATCGTCATCAGCGATTCGCACGGGCGACCGTTTCGCATCGGCAATGTCGGCGTCGCCATCGGCGTCGCCGGGATGCCCGCGGCGCTTGACCTGCGAGGGCGTCCCGATCTGTACGGGCGCAAGCTGAAGATCAGCATTCAGGCGTATGCGGACATGGTGGCGTCGGCGGCGAACCTCGTCGCGGGCGAGGCGGACGAGGGGCGTCCGGTCGTCCTGCTGCGCGGCTTGAATTTCGCGCGGCAGGAGGGACACGCCAGCGAGCTTGTCCGCCCGGTCGAGCAGGATTTGTATAAGTAGTGCGGAGTACGGAGTGCTAAGTCGAAATACTTTCAAGATTTGCGAATGCTGTGCCGTTTCTCAGTACTCAGCACGCCGTACTCCGCACTCGAAAGATAGCCATGCAGCATAAGCGCGGTGCTGCTGTACTGGATGCCATTTCGGGTCGGCGGTCGATTCGCCGCTATGATCCCGATCCTGTTCCACGGGGCGTCATCGAGACCTTGCTGGAAGCGGCAGTATGGGCGCCGTCGGCACATAATCGCCAGCCGTGGCGCTTCGCCGTGGTCGAGACGCCGGCGGTGATCGAGGCGCTGGCGCGGGCGATGGGCGACCGCCTGCGGAGCGACCTCGAAGCGGATCAGGTGCCCGAAGACGCGATTGAAAAAGATGCCACGCGCTCTTATATGCGTATCACGTCCGCTCCGGTAGTGATCGCGTTGTGCCTGTCGATGGAAGACATGGATCTTTACCCGGATGAGCGACGCGCGCACAATGAATTGTCGATGGCAGTGCAGAGTACGGCGATGGCGGGGCAAAATCTGCTGCTGGCGGCGCACGACGTCGGGCTGGGCGCTTGCTGGATGTGCGCGCCGCTGTTCGCGCCGGATGTGGTGCGCGCGGTGCTCAATCTGCCGGAGCATTGGCAGCCGCAGGCGCTGATTACGCTGGGTTACCCGGCAGAAACCAGAACCAAAACGCGCAAGCCCATCGCAGCGAGTGTGCTGTGGCGGTAGACCGCAT
>CALMDI010000340.1 GCA_937864975.1 uncultured Chloroflexota bacterium
TGACATGCGGCACACTCCTTACTCGATGTGCCTTCATTATCCCCGCCTTCCCTCTGCATTTAGATGCAATCGCCCTGTCCGGTAGACCTATCGAGGAAGACCGGGCATTCGATTGACTGGTAATACTGCCGCGCTATCAACTTAAGAGGAATCGGCGCTGTTCACCAGCGATCTCAGGCTTAAAACGTGCTCTACCGCATCATAGTGGAGCACCAGGACGGTTCCGAAGGTGACATAGGGTATCAGGAAAATGACTCAGCAAACGAAAAAAGACGTTTGCCGCCGCTGTTGGTTGTTTCACTGTCTTACGTCTGTTAAACTTTGACGATAGGGCAGGCTGCGGGCTAACTTTCCGGCAGTCGCGGTGTTATTGAAACTAAGGCTTACTCGTGCAGGAGAAGTTGGCGCATTATACAAATAGCTCATGATGGGCATGGATTGGGGGACGTTGCGTGGCTGATTTATTCGACAAGATTGGGAGCTTTACGCAGGCGAAAGAAGCCATCGAGCTGGGATACTATCCCTATTTCCGTGCGTTAAGCGTCTCGGAAGGGACGACAGCCATTTTTGAAGGCAAGGAAGTCGTCATGATCGGCTCCAATAATTATCTGGGGCTGACGACGGACGAGCGGGTGCGCCAGGCAGCGATTGACGCGATTGAGCGTTATGGCACGAGCGTAACAGGTTCCCGTTTTCTTAACGGCACGCTGGAATTGCACCTAGAACTGGATCGCCGTCTCGCGGCGTTTGTGGGCAAGGAAGCGGCGCTGGTCTTTCCAACCGGCTACCAGACCAACGTCGGCACAATCAGCGCGGTCGTCCAAAAGGGCGATTATGTCATCATCGACAAGGATGACCACGCCAGTATCGTTGACGGCTGTTTTCTCTGTCGTGGTGAGATGAAGCGGTTCCGTCATAACGACTTGAGCAGCCTGGAAGAGGTGCTAAGCAAACTGCCATCACAGGCTGGAAAGCTGGTGGTGGTCGATGGTGTTTACAGTATGGGTGGCGACGTTGCGCCTCTCGCGGACATCGTTCGCGTGTCGAAAGCCTATGGCGCTCGTGTCATGGTCGATGACGCGCATGGTATTGGCGTAACCGGCGGCGGACGCGGTACGGCAGCGCATTTTGGATTGACCGATGACGTCGATCTGATTATGGGAACATTCAGCAAGAGCTTTGCCTCCATCGGCGGTTTTATCGCGGGAAGCAAGGATGTGATTCACTACATTCAGCACCACGCGCGCTCCCTGATCTTCTCGGCGGCATTACCTGCGCCGAATGCGGCGGCAGTCTTAAAGGCGCTCGACATTATCGAGGCAGAGCCTCAATTGATCAAACAGCTATGGGACAACGCCGATTATATGCGTAACGGATTTAATGCCCTGGGTTACGATATCGGAACGAGTAACTCGCCAATCATCCCGGTGGTTCTGCATGACGATTTTCGAACTGTCCTGGCATGGCACGCGCTGATTGAGGAAGGTGTGTATACAAATCCGGTTTTGCCGCCGGGCGTTCCACCGAACCAAAGTCTTCTGAGAACGAGTTATATGGCGACGCACCAGCGCGAGCATCTGGATCGCGCGCTCGAAGCCTTTAAGGTGGTTGGTGAGCGATTAGACCTGGTGTCGCCTTCAGGTGAGGTATCGACGGCAGGGCAGGGCGTCATTTCGTAGCATCCATGTCCCGCAGACGGGTACAGCGGCGTCGCAGGATCAGACAAGACCCCTTCCGATCCGTACCGTAGTTCGACCTCGGATCCGACAATCTCGATCTTGACACCACCTGATAGGAATGCTATTCTTCCGTCGTTCATTGGGGACGTGGTGTAGCGGTTAACATACTGCCCTGTCAAGGCAGAGATCGCGGGTTCGAACCCCGTCGTCCCCGATTAAGTA
>CALMDI010000341.1 GCA_937864975.1 uncultured Chloroflexota bacterium
CTAACACCCCACATGGTAGGGTCTTATACCCCCCGGTACGGGTGCCACGCTTCCGCTATCGCGCGTGGGATGACCCACACGCCGCGGCGTTCGCCGCCGACCTTGAACGCGCCAGGAAGCTTACGTTTCTCAGTGGGTCGCTTCTGGTCAGCACGCAACATGCGGTGGATAGTATTCGGCGCAACCTTGTGCATTTCTGCCATGTCTTCCACGCCGACATAGGCATTGCCCGTGTTGGTCTCTAGCGCAACGTGGCTCAAATCGTCCACATAACGCGACGGGGAAAGCAATTCTATGCCGACTGGTGTTCCGTCTGCTGACACGTCCACTGTGACGACGCCTTTGACGGCGCTCACGGTGTGTGCGACGGCGCAATCATTCAGGTGGATGTAGAGTGCATCCGCTTGGGTATCGTGGGTTATTCTCATGGGTTTCCTTTTGTGCTATACTGTCGGGGAAGGTGAGGGTCGGTGATGAACCTACCCTCCGAGCTAGTCGTCTTCTCCGTCTTGCCAGACCGTGACGATTTCGCTTGTGCCTTCGTCCACAACTACGCCTATGGCGTGGTTTTCTATAACCCGCTCGTAAAGCGTTCTGCCAAGTGGCAACTCCGTTGTGGAGTCAGGCTCAAGCATTGTTGCTTCCACCTGCTCAAACGTGATGTTGCGCTCGTGCATCCGCTTGACCGCGTGGTCATAGAAGGTGTAGACCTTCCTGCCGACATTCACGAACATATCGACTCCGGTAACCTGTAATCCAGTAACCGCTCGTTTGGCTCTTGGTCACGCAGCGCCAAACTGCGGTCGTGCGTGCTATTCGGTTATAAGCAACTCCGCTCTATCAACTCTCCATATTGTATAGCTTGCTATACAATATGTCAAGGTGGAAAACGCAGAAGTCAGGGGAAATGCGCCTATTTCGCCTAGTGAGCGGGCTGGTGGGGGGCTAGAGCGTGTTAGGCGCGTCACGAATCAAAGAAGTCGTAAATTCGATTGAGCACAACTGAACTGTAAGCCGCGCCAAATCCGCTCGCTAACCATTCGTTACAGATGCGATTCCGCTTACTACTATTACCTTTTCCATTGCGACGCCGCCGATTCCGGTCTATCATAGAAGGGATTAAACGTAATGAAATTTAGAAGTGCGATTCGATCGACAGATTACAAAATGCAAGTTCGCCTCAAGCGAGGGAAAGGAAGAGCGATGCGTTCCACGACACAGCACAGCCTCTTTGTCCGCGTGCTGACCGGCACGCTGGCGGGGTTTGTCGCCACCGCGCCGATGACCGCGACGATGGAGGCGCTGCACGACCGCCTGCCGTGGTGGCAGCGCTATCCGCTGCCGCCCAAGCGCATCGTCAACCGCTTCCTTAAGCAGGTCGGCATTCGCCGCGCCGATACGCGCAACTTCGACCCGCTGACGCTGGCGGCACATGCCAGCTTTGGCGCGGCGGGCGGCGCGGTCTACGGCCTGGTGGAAGATTCGATCTATGTGCCCGCCCCGTTGAAAGGCGCGTTGTTCGGCATACTGGTGTGGATCGTCAGCTACATGGGCTGGATTCCATCCGCCGACATTCTGGCTCCCGCGCACAAGCACCCGCGCGGGCGCAGGACGCTGATGATCTTCTCGCACCTCGTCTGGGGAGCGGGGCTGGGCATCCTGACCGACCTCTTGCAGCAGGCGGCAGATCAGCTTGAGGAACAGGCGGACGCCGAGCCTGCGTAACCTGCCGCGGTTGTCCTTTCGTACAGGTTATCCCTGAGACCATTGTCCAGTGTGGCGCTCGCCGCCTGTGTTACGATTCCCCAAAAGGTGCAATAGATCATTCTTTGAGGACGATGATGGCAATTCAACAGGCAGAACGATTTGTTCGTGTGGCGCGGCTGGACGACGTGCGCGAGCGTGGCTGCCTGCCCGTGCAGGTCGACCGGCACACGCTGGCATTGTTCGCCTCCGGCGACGACGTGTACGCGGTCGACAACCGCTGCCCGCACATGGGCTTTCCGCTCGACCGGGGCACCGTTCGCGATGGCATCCTCGTCTGCCACTGGCATCATGCCCGGTTCGATCTCGTCAGCGGCGGCACGTTCGACCAGTTTGCGGACGATGCACATACGTTTCCGGTCGAAATCCGCGACGGTGAAATCTGGGTGGATCTGACGCCGCGCGCCGATCCGGCAGCCTATTATCGCGCGCGGCTGCGGGACGGGCTGCTGACGGGTATTGTGCTCGCGCTGACCCACGTCGGATCGGCGATCCTATTCGTTATGCTGGGCGTCGCGGTCATCAGCCGATCGCTGGCTGTCGCCGGGCGCGCACCCGCGTTCGAGACGGCAAGCGCGCTGCTGATCATTGCAACCGGTCTCTTTCTGTTGTGGCGCACCGCGCGCCCACATCTGCACAGCCACGCGAGCGACGGCAAAATGCTCGCCTTTGTTACCGGGCTCGTTCCTTGCCCGCTGACGACGTTCATACTGACGTACGCCATCGCCAAGCATCAGCTTGCGGTCGGCTTCGCCGCC
>CALMDI010000342.1 GCA_937864975.1 uncultured Chloroflexota bacterium
CGAGTTCGATTTCCTTCGCGACTGTCACACCGTCGTGGGTCACGGTTGGCGCGCCGAACTTCTTGTCGAGCGCAACGTTGCGCCCCTTAGGACCAAGCGTGGTCGCAACCGCTTCGGCGAGCTTATCGACGCCGCGCTGCAAACCACGACGGGCTTCTTCACGGAAAATCAACTGCTTCGACATACAACATCCTCCAGCGAATGTAGCTTCTTCGAGTCATTTCGGATAGATAAAGAAAAACGGGCAGTGATCGGAGGATTAACCCTCGACAATGCCCAGAATGTCGCTCTCCTTCAGGATGAGCAGCTTCTTGCCGTCAAGCTTGATCTCGGTGCCCGCATACTTGGCGAACAGAACCTTGTCGCCCACCTTGACGTCCATATCGATGCGGTCGCCATCTTCGTCGCGGCGACCCGCGCCCACCGCCAGCACGTTGCCATGCTGCGGCTTCTCTTTAGCGGTCTCCGGCAGAACCAGCATTCCGCCCGCAATCGTCTCTTCCTGCTCGACGGGCTCGATCAGGACGCGATCCCCCAATGGACGAATGTTCACAGCCATACAGTCTCCTCCTCAAATGCTTGTAAATTGTGCGGGGTGCAATTTCGGTGCAGCAGTATTCATCTGACCGAAAATTAGCACTCAAACCCGCAGAGTGCTAAATCATGCCTTCATTCTTCCAAAAATAGGACGAATTGTCAACATTTCTAGCAAAGTTCTTATACAAGTGCTAAACGCAGTGTCCAGGGGTGAAGAGCAAAGTTGCAGATTACGAACCGTTTGGATCGCTCCACAAGTATGCTGTGATCCAACATGGTCGCGTCGAAACAGTTCATCTCTGGAATGAATAAAGGTGCTTTACTTCTATACCTTGTCTCCATATGATCCTTATTGGAATTTGCTCGATGTTTCGTGCAGAATGCCTAAAGATTTCGCTGGCACAAAATAATGGGGTACTTTATTCTCAGAGCTAACGCGCGTTACTGATCGGCATTGCAGACGCAGCATGGGAAACAAGCGAACGACGATGCGAGATGTTGCGGCGGCGGCGGGTGTTTCTCGGACGGCGGTCTCGTTTGCCCTGAATAACATCCCGAACCGCAACATTTCCGAAGCAACGCGCCAGCGCATACTCAAGGTCGCGCGCGACCTCGATTACGCGCCCAACACGCAGGCGCTGAATCTCGTCACCGGCAAGACGATGATGGTCGCGCTGGTCGTGCGTAAGACGACGCAGCAGTTTGCGGGCGACGCCTTTCTGAGTGAGATGATCGAAGGCTTAATGCAGGCGCTGGAACCGGAAGGCTATCACCTGATGGTTCACGCCGCTCACCCGAACGCATCCGGCAGCACCTATCGCGACCTGGTACGCACGCGCAAGGTCGATGGGCTGCTGATTTCGTCACCCATGGTGCATGATCCAGAGATTCGCCTGCTCCACGACGAAGGAACGCCGATTGTGCTGAACGGCGCGACGGACGAGCCGGACATTCCAAGCGTAGACGTCGATAACCGGCAGGGCGCATCGGTGGCGGTTCGGCACCTGATTGCGCTTGGACACCGGCGCATCGGGCACATCAGCAACGCGCCGTTTACCTACACGGCAAGCTGCCACCGGCTGGAAGGGTATCGCAAGGCACTTGCAGACGCGGGCATCCTCGCGGATGAAAGGCTGATTCACCACGGCGATTTCACCGACGAGAGCGGCTACGCTCCCATGCTGGCGCTGCTCGATCTGCCGGAACCGCCGACCGCCGTGTTTGTCGGCAGCGATACCGTCGCGCTCGGCGCGCTGGACGCCATCCGCAGCCGCGGGCGGCGCGTTCCCGATGACCTGTCCGTGATTGGGTTTGACAATATTCCCGTGGGCAAGTATCTGACGCCGCCGCTGACGACGGTTCACCTGCCCGCGATTGATCTGGGTCGACATGCCGGAGCGATGATCGTGCAGGTGCTGCGCGGAGACCTGTTACCATCGCCGACTGTTTCGCTGCCGACCCGGCTCATCGTCCGTGAATCAACTCGCTCGTTGAGCGAGTGAAAGGAGCGCCGCCATCCCCAAACCGCGTTGCACGATCCGATTTGTCTTTTGCCATCCCGGCATAGTGTTGGTTAACAAGGAGTCCTGGCAATGAGTAAACGTGTATCTCTTATTCTGATGGTCGTCGCCCTTCTAGCGCTGGCAGTCGCGCCGATGGCGACCGCGCAGGACGATGTGCGCGTCGTCAGCATCATGACGACGTTCGGCGGTACCGAGCTGGACGCCCTGCGTACGTCGCTCGATGCGTTCACCGAAGCCACCGGCATTCTGGTCAGTGTCGAGAGCAACCGCCAGTTGGTGCCGATCCTCCGCACCCGTATCGCCGGTGGCTCGCCGCCTGATCTCGCGCTGATCCCGCAGCCGGGCACGCTGGCGGAATTCGCGCGCAGCGGCGCGCTGGTACCGCTGGTCAATGCCGATGGCAGCGCCGGTCTGATCGACATGGAAACGCTGGAAGCCAACTACGCGCCGGGCATCATCGAGCTTGGGCGTGTCGACGGCGCGATCTACGGGTTCCTGGCGAAAGCCAATTCCAAGAGCACCATCTGGTACAAGCCGACTTCCCTTGAGGAAATGGGCTGGGCAGTACCGACGACCTGGGATGAGCTTCTGGCAGTTCAGCAGGGCTACATCGACGCAGGTATGACCCCGTGGTCGATTGGCGGCGGCTCCGGCTGGCCCCTGACCGACTGGTTCGAGAACATCTACGTCCGTACGGCAGGCGTCGAGAACTACCAGAAGCTGTTCGCCACGCACGAGATTCCGTGGACTGATCCCACCGTCCGCGAGGCGTTCGAGGTGTTTGGACAGATCGTGCACCCGACAGACACCAATCTGGCGGGCGGCGCGGAAGGTACGCTGGCGACCGACTTCATCGAGGCGGCGAACATGGTGTTCCGTCCCGATCCTGCCGCGGAACTCTACTATGAAGGCGGCTTCATGGGCGGCATCATCGCCGGTAACTTCCCCGAACTGGAGCCGGGCGTCGACTTCAACGCCTTCCTGTTCCCCCCGATCAACGAAGAAAACGGCGCGCCGGTTGTCGGCGGCGGCGACCTGATCGCTGCTTTCCGCGACACGCCCGAAGTGCGTGAGTTCCTCGCCTGGATGGCGGGCGCTGAAGGCAATACGTTGTGGGCGGAAACCGGCGCGATTGTGTCGCCGAACATCAACGTCAGCCTCGACGTGTACAGCACGCTGGGCGCGATTGACGCCGAGCAGGTGGCGAACGCCGAAGCGTTCGTGTTCGACGGCTCCGACCTGATGCCAGGCGCACCGTCGGGCGAGTTCACGACGGGCTTGCAGAACTACATCGCCGATCCCGATTCTCTGGATGAAATTCTCCAGACCATCGAGGATTCTGCGGCACAAGCGTACTAGGAAGTACT
>CALMDI010000343.1 GCA_937864975.1 uncultured Chloroflexota bacterium
TAAACACGGCGGGGTTTGTTTAAGGCACGGCTAGGATTAATGCGCTTAAGAGCAATCTGAGCGGCCGCATCAGAACTATAGCGAACCTTCGTTTTGCATGATTTGTTATTGTTTGAGCCGAAGAGCCAGCTCATTAAGTGATTCTCCAGTGGCCAGCACCAAGGGGCTTAGCCTTACCTGTAATCTCAAGCATTGTTAATGTCTGGTTGAATAAAGTTGCCGGCAATTCACTTCGCAGTTGTAATTCACTCGCCTCGCTTATTCCTTGGCTCAACAATTTGAGTAATACAGCCTCTTCCTCGCTAGCGGCGACTACTTCTGACGGGCTCTCTAAAACTTCTATTTTTAATGCCTCAAAAATATCTTTGGCCGAAGTTACCGGCACGGCACCGGCTTTTATGAGGTTATTTGTTCCTTTTGAAAGTTCATTGGTTATATCCCCTGGGACGGCCATCACCGTTCTGCCCTGCTCTAGCGCAAAATTGGCAGTATGCAAGGTGCCGCTTTTTTCTGCAGCTTCAGTTACGAGTACCGCATCACTTAATCCCGAGACAATACGATTTCGAGCTATAAAATTGTGTCTCAGTGGCTCCGTCCCAGTCGGGTATTCACTTATTAATGCCCCGCCCTTTTGTAAGATCTCTCGAGCCAGATATACATGACTTCTAGGGTAAATTTCATCGACTGCGGCCGGTAAAACAGCAATGGTTTTGCCGTTTGCTTCCAGTGCTGCCTCTGCCAATCCGTAGGCGTCGAGGCGCTGCTGGTACTCGCGCAGCACGCGGTGCCCGTGATCCTGAAAGTGTCCCTTCACATGCTCGTCGTCCAACCGTGCCGCGCTGTGCGGCGTTTGCAGGTCGGCGGCGAAGCGGCGCAGCTTGCGCTGCTGCTCCCAGCGTTCGAGCCTGTCGCCAAACCACCCGCCGAGCGCGATCTCCAACGCGCGCTGAAGCGCTCTCCAGAAGGGACTCAGTGTCGGTTCATCAACCTCGTAGAACGGCGTTCCCGAGTTCGGAAGATAGCTCGAGACCCAGGGGTTCGCCGCGCGCAGCCGCTCGTATAAGTCCTGCCCGGCGACAGGCGTGATCTGCGTGACTTCATGCGCGATGAACAAATCGTGCTGATCCTGCGCCAGCGCCGTGTCCGCCAGCACGTAATTCGGGCAGATTTCCACACCGCGCCGCCGCGCCAGCCGCACCAGCAGAATGCTAAACGCTCGCGCCAGCCAGACGCGCCGGGGCGTCGTTACGAGCAGGTAGTCGAGATCGTCGTCTTCGGCGGAGGCATTTCGCATCGCCAGCGCGCCCGTCAGCGCGACCATTCGCACGAACGGCAGCCGCGCCAGCCACGCGCCGCACGCAATCGCCTGCGGCATCAGACGTTCCGACGCCTGCTCGCGCGCGATCCGAACGGCAATCATGTCGGCGCGCCCCGCGCAAACGTAATAGCCGTGCGCGGTTTCCAGGAGATCAGCGAGTTGTTCTGAGGATTGGAGCGCGCAGACGACCTGTTCGCGGCTGACGGGCGTGTCGTGAATGAGGAAGTGATGAATTTCGTCCGCCGTCATCGGGAAGCTGAAGACGTCCGCATAAAGAAGGGTGCGTAAGATGGCTGCTTCCAGACGTTCCACCGGCGCTTCTTTCAAGTTCATTCTGCCAACTAGAACGTTCATTCACCCCAGACCGGATTAGTTCCAGCGCCATACCCACGTATTCACAAACTGGCAGGACGTATCGACCGCTTCAAAATTGACGACGGCGTTGGCGATGCCGCCTGCTTCGGCGTCGCTCTCAATCGTGCCGACGTAACGACCGTCGACGTAATAAAGCAGTGTGTCGCCGCTGGCGATGACGAGCAGTTGATGCCCCTCCGTCGCCGCCCATGTTTCCGCCTCGGCGTAAGCGCCGGCGCTGAACGAGTCCTCCGTGCGCTCGGAGATGCCGTAGCCGCCTTGCCCATCGATGTAGGCGAGGATGTAATTCCGCGTATCGGTTGCGCGCAGAATGATACCGCAGCCGCTCGGCGGTCCGCTGACGCTGTCGGGGTAAACAGTGGTGCCCATCGCGAGATTCGTAAAGGTAATACTGCTGGCGAGCGGCACACTGTTCACGCCGGGGCGCGCGTATTGAACGAAGCTTTCGGCAACATTCAGCACCAGCTGACCGCTTGAAGAGATCAATCGCCGCCGCCGAAGCTCCTGCACCGCCGCGTTTGCCGAGCCGAGCATAAGCTGCTGCGGGATCAATGCCTCGCCCTCGACTTCCAGCGGCGTCGTGATGGCGAAATTGTCGAACCGCGCGGCGATGCCCTCGGTCGCTCGCGTGGAGCCGACGACCAGCCCAGCCTGTCCCGACTCGTCGAGCGCGGTAGCGACAACGTGAGCGACAATATTGTTGTTGTAGAACAGATCGAAGCCGCTTCCGACCGCCAGCACGCCAAGCGTAAAGGCGGTCTCCCCGGTGCGAATATTCGGGTGACGCACCCAACCGGTAATCGCGCGCTCCCCGCCGTCACTGCGCTCGGCAAAACGCCATTCGGCGCGGTCGTTGACGAGGAACAGGTAAGCGGAGCCATCGTCCTGCCCGCGTACCGCCATGCCGACGACCCAACTCGCGCCGGTAATCCCGCTGACGTCGACCTGCGCGTAAAAATCGGTCAGGGAGTCAAGCGAGGGGGTGAACGCCAATCCGCGGTCGCTGCCTGCCGCCAGCGCCAACCGCAAGGTCTCGTCGTCTGGAACAGCCGTCGCCGTGCCTTCGACCGCCTCCCAGTCGCCAGCCGTATCAAACGGCTCGTCGTAGGCAAGGTGGGCATAGCCCGGCAGCATGGTCAGCGTGTAATCGCCGGACGTGTCCCCATAGGCGGCGACCGTCGCCGTGTACGCGCCAAGCTGCGGAATGCTGATCGCTTCCAGCAGCGCGTCGCCGGTGTCAGGATAGTTATAGTCGTCGTTGCGAATGATTTCCTGACCCGCGTCGTCGCGGATCGTCAAAATGGGGTCGAGGTCGCCCGACGTCGATTCCACGATGAAGGAGACGATCTGGCTCGTGGACGCATTGAAACGCCACGATTCGGCATTCTCGGCTATGGATCCTTCAACCGTTTCAAACAGGCGGAGTTCATTGCCGGTCTGCGCGGCGGCGGGAGCGGCAAAGACGAGTGCGACCAGCGTCATGAGCAGACGAGATTGGATTGTCAGGGCATCCATTCCGGGAAATTCTTGGCTACATGGTCGACGTAACGCTGAAAATCGGGCAGGGTCATTTCCGCGCCGTCGTTCCCGCGCTGCTGTTCGGCGTGCATCAGACGGCGCTGCTCGCCCGCCAGCAGCAGATCATCGCGTCCACGGCTGGCTTCGGGTACATCCTTGCGGCTTTTGAGAGTCTTGAAACGGTCGGCGCGGTTTAAGTTCTTGAAATCATCGGGCGATCCAAACGTATAGGTAGACAGGTAACGCTCATCCTGTTCGAGCGCGCAGGCAAGCACGTACCAGCCTTTGGGCACGCGCGAGCGACGCCGCGTCTGGAACTTCCAGAACAGGACAGATGTGGGTCGGGTCGCCTGGATTTCCTGCTGAACCGCGCCCTTCTGGACGATGCGAACGCCCTGAGGATTGACCTGTACTTCGCGCCCGCTGGGCCAGCGCCGCTTGAGGATGCGCTCGGCAATCGCCGTCGCGCCATAACCGAGCAGCAGCGCGCCGAGGAGCGCGATCAGATTTATGCCCGCGCCGGGAACGAGCAGCGCGATCACAAAATAACCGACGATGCTGCTAATGAGAAACGACCCTACGACGGCGAGGCGCAGCGCGCCGTGTTCGGCGTCAACGGGAAACGTGATCGTGGACGTTGTGTCGGTGGTCGTGGTGTTAATCATCGCCTGCATCTCAATCCGCGGGCGATTATGCCTGACCGACGGCGCGGAGGCAAGGTCTTTCAGTGACCCGCCACCGTGTGCTTGCCGGTCAGGCGGCGAAAAGCGGCGCGATGCTGTAGATGATATTGAGCGACTGACTGACGATCAACACGCTGTTGTAGCTGCTGATATCCAGTTCGGGGGGAACGTCGTAGTTCTGCGCGCCAAGCGTTCCCTTGAGCGCGCCGAGGTCGACGTCGTTTCCGGCAAGCTCGCCCGGCAGCGGCGTCCCCTGAAGCAGGGTGTCTGCCGTGCGACCGGACAGAATAACGTGCAGATTGGGACCGTTGACCACGCTGAAGCTCTCAAACCGCAGCACTTTGCTGTTGTCCGCCTGCTGGTACACGACCACGTCGCCCAGCGCCCAACGGATCGCGTCGAGGCGGGTGAACTCGCCCACGGCGACCTCAATGGGTCCGCTCATGCTCGGCAGGGCTTGCTCGACTTCTGGTACTTCGATGGGGGGTTGGAGCGCGGCGTTCACCATTGCCAGTCCGACAGCCGGATTGACGCTCGCCGCCTGGCGGTAGGCGCCCTGCTGTTCGGCGGGCAGCGCCTCAAACGTCGGGCGAAGCTCCGGCGCGAGACCGCTGAGGACTTCGACCGTTTCGCCCTGGTCCTGAGGCGTCAGCAGATGCTGCCACTGGGGGAAGGTAAATGTCGCCGCGACGATGAGCGCGCCGAACGTAATCAGAAAAAGGCGAAAGCGTGTGCTCATGAGGGGGAGACACGACGATCACAGGGCGTCCAAGTGGTCATGATAGGCGCAAGGGTAGCATAAAGCACCACGATCAACCACCCTGCGCGGACGCCCTCGCCGAGACGTCGGCGCGAAGCCGCCGCTTAGACCCGTTTCATCGGCATCACGTAGCCCTGACCGGGCACCGTGACGACGTAGGTTGGATGGCGAGGATTTTCCTCAAGCTTCTGCCGCAGGCGCGAGATGTTCACGCGCAGGACGGAATAATCGCCCTCGTACTGCTCGCCCCAGACGGCGCGCAGCAGTTCGTCGTGCGTGACCACCTGACCGGGGGTACGCATCAGCGTGACGAGAATGCCATACTCAATCGGGGTCAGGTGCAGGCGCCTGCCACGGATCATCGCCTGACGGCGCGGCATATCGAGATCGAGGTTGCGAACGCTGAGTTTCGGCTCGACGGTGGGCGTCCAGTCGACGCGGCGCAGCAGGGCAGCCACCCGCGCGACCAACTCGTCCGGCGAAAAAGGTTTCGCAAGGTAGTCGTCCGCTCCGGCTTCCAGCGCGACGACTTTATCCCGCTCCTGGTTGTCGCCACTGAGGACAATGAGCGGCAGGAAGGAGCTTTCGCGAACGCGGCGCAAAACTTCCAGTCCGTTGATATCCGGTAAGTGGATGTCGAGCAGGACAAGATCGGGCGACAGGCTGTCGATCTGGTCGAGCGCCAGGTTACCCTGAGCGACCGCGACCGCCTGATAGCCCGCGTTTTCCAGGACGGCGCAGATCACCTCGGCGGTGTCGCTCTCGTCCTCAACGATGAGAATTTGTCGAATTTGATCCCGGAGCTGCACCATACGTGTTTCCGCCTCGGAACGATTCAGTACAGGATTCAAACGAACGAGCAACAAACATGTAACATAGCATAGTGTAGGTTGGAAAATCGCGCCAATCGGTCTTGCAAAGATATAGAATTTTCGGAAATCGAGGGAAGAAGCGAGGTATTAAAACACAAACACCCGTCGTGACGACAGGTGTTCATCGTTCAGAATATATTATGGGCACAGTAGGACTCGAACCTACAACCCCAGTCTTGTAAGGACTGTGCTCCGCCAGTTGAGCTATGCGCCCTGACTTCCGATGTTCATTTTAGTCGAACCGCGCCGGTATATCAATGATTAGAGTCGTGGCGGCGTGACGCCGATCTGCCCCTGATATTTGCCCTTGCG
>CALMDI010000344.1 GCA_937864975.1 uncultured Chloroflexota bacterium
CGACGAACAGCTCGACGCCGCCCACGATTGTATACTGTCGGCATCGGCGCCCTGAACACCTCGCAGCCCACAGGAGGATTCTCATGCTGAGCGACCGGATGCAGAGCGCGCTGAACGACCAGATTAATCTTGAGTTGAGCGCGTTTTACACCTATCTGTCGGTGACCGCCTATTTTGAGGAGCAGGGCTTGCGCGGCTTTGCAAGCTGGATGCGGCATCACTCGAACGAAGAGATGATGCACGCGATGAAGCTTTACGATTACATTCACGAGCGGCGCGGGCGCGTGACGCTGCTCCCGATTGGCGAGCCGCCGCACAACTGGGCAACCGCGCTGGCGGCGTTCGAGGACGCGCTCAGGCACGAGCAAAAGGTGACGGCGGCGATTAACCGTCTGGTCGATCTGGCGCGTGAGGAACGCGACCACGCGACCAACAGCTTCCTGCAATGGTTTGTCGACGAGCAGGTCGAAGAAGAAGCCGTGGTTGACGCGGTTATCAACGATCTCCAGCGCATCGGCGATTTTGGTCCCGGCTTATATATGCTCGACCGCCAGCTTGGCGGCAGTGAGGTCGAGAGCGGCGACACGCCCAGCGCGACCTGATCCTCAGAAGCCTCTCCCATGACAAACGACCCGGCAGAACACCGGGTCGTTTTTGTTCTCCTCTTAATGCCGCTCTCACATACCCGCCTCTAGAATTGTCCTATAATTGGGACTTTAGTACTAATTATGCATGTGACAATGATTTAGTTTCACTCAACAGGCAATGTTTGATTAATTTAACTTTTCTTCTTAATTAATTCACAATTTCTTCATAATTATGATGAAGGCATCACCATCGCCCCCGGACGCATCGGCGACAAGTTCACAGGGAGCAGCGGGCGGCGATCTTCACAACCTCGTGGGGGAGTGCCTTCATGAAACGCCATTTTATCTCTGTCTCTATTCTTCTGACCGCCGCGATGCTGGTCGCTGCCGCACCGGCTTCCGCGACGCCCAGCGCCGCGCTCGCGGCGGTTAGCTCGGTCGAGTTCGTGAACTGGGTCACGGGTCCAAACTCACCCAATCGGACGGACGAGAACTGGGATGTTCACGGCACCGACCTGGGCGTGATGTTCGAGTATAACGATTCGGTGCTGGTCGCGTTCGGGGATACGTTCGGCTGCTGTGGGAACGGCAACGGCGTCTTCGGCGAAAACTGGCGCTCCAACGCGCTGGCGTGGTCGAGCGACAACGATCTGAGCACCGGGATGCGCCTGGATGGGATGGTCACGGACGCCTCAGGCGATGCCGTCCACATTCTGAACCGCGAGCCGGGCGACTACACGATTATTCCAACGGCGGGCATTGAGGTCGATGGACAGATTTACCTGCATTACATGGCAGTGCGCCAGTGGGGGCAGCCGGGAGAGTGGACGCTGAATCGTTCCGGCTGGGCATACGCGGACTCGCCGGACGGCGTCTGGGAGCAGCCCGCCTCCGCGACCTGGCAGGGGGACAGTGCCTTCGGGCAGGCGGCGCTGGTGAAGCGCGATGATTTCCTGTACGTGTTCGGTATCCCCGGCGGGCGTTTCGGGGGCGTCTCGCTCGCCCGCGTGCCGGAAGACCAAATTCTGGACATGAGCGCTTACCGTTATTGGGATGGCGCGGGCTGGAACCCGGACATGTCCCGCGCGGCGGAAGTCGCATCCTCGCCCGTCGGCGAGTTGAGCGTCGCGTGGAACGATCACCTGCAAAGCTGGATCATGACGTATCTCAACGAGCAGATGGCAGCCATTGTCATTCGCACCGCGCCCGATCTCGTCGGACCGTGGAGCGACCCGATGCCGGTCGTGTCTGGCACGGATTATCCCGCGCTGTACGGCGCGTATCTGCACCCGTGGGCAAGCAGCGGCGACACGATCTATTTCACGATGAGCCAGTGGGGGCAGTACAACGTCGAACTGATGCGCGTGCGTCTGCTGCGCCCGTGAGGCTCAGCTTCTAACGTAATGAAAAGGAGCCGTTTTCACGACTCCATTTTGTCGCTATTTGAACCCGCCCCGTTTGCGGGCGACGCCGTGGCTGAGTGTGGTCAAGCCGCCACCCGGCGCGTCGTAGACCGGGCGCAGGTCATCCAACAGCGGCTTGAGGTCTTTCGGATAGGCGCGGCGGTTGACGATTTCCAGAAAGCCGCCGTATTCCCGAAACGGCTCGGCGGTGACATTCGGATCCCAGCGCCACTTGTCGGGGTAATAGTAATAATAGAGCAGATAGCTGAAGGCGGTCATCAGCGAGACGCCGCGAAAGCTGTAATCCCACAGGTTGAAGCCGACGAGCGACGACGCCTCCGCCATTAGAACCAGAACGGCGACGGTGAGCAACTGGCGCAGCAGCCCGCCGCCGTCTTTCGCCCCAACCGCTTTCGGAATGTGCCCCTGTGGATGAATATCTTCGCGGATCACACGCTCGTAAACGTCGATGGCTTGCTGCAAAAGCGCCTCGCGTTCCAGCACGACCCCCGCGACAAATTTCAACAGCGTGAGGACGAGCGCCTCGACGTAGGAATGCTCGGTGTCGAGCGTCGTCAGATAAGCGAAATGCTGCTCGAACAAGCCGAGAAATTCGGCTTCCGTCGCCGCGTCCATCGCCGGGTGGTCGCGCAGCATTTCAAAGGCGTGCGCCTCGACCAACAGCTCGTTGAGCGCGTCGATAAACGTCATATCGGGGTCGAACCCGCCGCGCGCGCACGTCATCAACTGTTTGAGCGCGCCTTCGCCTTCGATAATGTCGTCGTCAAACCGGTAGTGAATGGCGCCCCACTGGGCGTGCTGGACGCCGGTTTGCGCGCGCTCGTGCAGCATTTTCCACGCCGCTTCAAACGGCGGGTCTTCGCGGTGCTGGCGCGCGACTTCGACGTGCTCGCGCGAGAAATAGAGTCCAAAATGCTGGGGATGAAATGCCATACTAAAGTCCTAGAATCCGGTTGCGTTCTAGTATAACGTCAATTTCTTCGCGCACTGTTTGTGTGCTACGATTTAGGCGTAAGGGAAAGCGCGCGCCGCAGCCCGCGAGCACACGCTTAACGGGTGGATACCCCCAGGTGCTTGCCGTGAACGACGATCCACGTTTCAAAAATTCGTTTGACCCGAACGCTCAGCGTAACGATAGCTCGCCACGCTCGCCGATTCGCCCATCGGCGCCCGCTCAGCCGGAGCCATCGCGCCGTCCAACCACGCCTACCTCTGCCCCGACCCCCGACGCGGGCGCGAGCGACCCTCACCAGGCGCTGAGCAACTTACGTCGCAAAATGGAAACGGTGGCGACGGAATTCTCCGAGGGGCGCATCAACCGGGCGCAGTTCAACGCCATGTACGGGCGCTACAGCGAGCAGCGAACAATTATCGAGCGGCTGGTCGAGCGCAACCCGGACAGCAAAGCCTGGAAGCAGGTGATGGGCAGCGGCGGGCATACCAATTTCCTGCGCGAGCATTTCGAGTCGCAGGCATTGTTTTTCATGGTCTATCGCCATCACGCGCCCTCCCCGTTGATGATCGGCGGCAAGACGAAGCCGGATATGGCGCAGATGACCCCGATTCTGCGCGCGCTCTGGGCGATGCCCAAGCGTCCAAAAATCGGGCTGGCGCGCAAAGCGCTCGGCGACGAGTTGTGGGTAGTGCTGGCGCTGGGCGAGTATGCGGTAACGCTGGTGATGTTTCTGATGGAACCGTCGCTGGCGCAGGCAACCCTGGTGCGCGATATGCACACCGACTTCGAGCGCGCCAATCACGCGGCGCTCAAACGCGGCACCGCGCAGCTTGAGCGTATGGTTTTCCCACAGCGCGCGCTCGTAGAAGAAAAAGGCTTTTAGCGGTCAGCGATCAGCCGTCAGCTTTCAGCTAAAGAAAAAGAGTTAACGCAAAGGCGCAAAGATCGCAAAGACGCAGGGGAAAATTTTTCCTTTGCGTCCTTGCTTTCTTGCGCCTCTGCGTTAATTTTTTGGCTTGTCTTTAAGCTGACGGCTGATCGCTGAACGCTGTCCGCTATACGCGCGGCAGCACACCCATGCGCGCCAGGCTGCTCACGCACAGCGCGCCCGACAGCGCGAACGCCAGCACGCCGCGGTTGCTGAGCGCGAGGGCGCTGATCGACGCCGAAGCTCCCGGCGACCCGCCCATCAACTGCGCGCGCCGCGCTTCTGCGAACAGGTCGCTGGCAAACCGCTGGTGAGTGGGCTGCAAGTCCGCGCCGTCGTAGACGCGAATCACCCCGATCTCCGCGTCGGTGGTGGCAACGTGGCTGCCATCGGGCGAACACGCCACCATGCCCGCGTGATAATGCAGATCGAGACGTTTGCGAACCCGCCCGCCCGCGTCGACCTTGACAAGCGTGTGACCGTCCGTGGCAAAGATCGTGCCGCCCTGCGCGACCGCGATCCCCGGTCGCCATTCGTCGGCGGCGTGCAATCCAATCGCGGCAGCGGCAACGCGCAGGTGACGATGATAGACCAGCAGCCGTCCATGCGCGTCGAGCGCGGCAGTTCGGCTTTCGCCGCGGTCAGCATCGACGGCGACAAAGACCGTGTCTTCTTCGGCGTGCAGGCGGATTTCGGTTCCGTCAACGTCGAGGAACAGCGCGGTCATCCCCTGCTGGATCAGATGCGCGCGCCCCTCGGCGGTCGAGTAGAGCGTCATCGACGGCAGGCGTACTACCGGGAGCGGCACGCCATTCGGCGCGGTTAGTCCGTCGAGGAACCCGCGCCAGCCGTCGCCGCTTCGGTCTTCCAAGCCCGGTGCGTCCACCGTACGCTCGCCCACGCGGGTGCCGTGTGAGAGATCGAAGAAATAGGCTCGCCCGCCGCTCAGCCAGGCAGCCAGAAGCGACGGTCTGCCGGAAAGAATGTCCAGCCGCCGGATGGTCTGGTCGGTGAGATGAATGCGCCAAGCGCCCATGAGGTGCCCTGGTTGGGATATAATTTGGGTTAAGTTGCGATATCGCAACCGGACGAATGGTACCCGCCGCTACGGCTGCTGCTCCGCGTCAGGTGCATCATATGCCGGATGATAGCGGCTTACAACCGAAATCAAATTACAAAGTGGTAATGTGGGCTAACCAGGTGTCACTTCAGGCGTGGCGTCCGTAGATGGCTCGGCGGTCGCTTCCGGGGTGATGTCCAGCGCTGGCTCGGCAGTGGCTTCGGGAATGGATTCACCGACGGCGGGACGTTCGGAGTCGCTCACTTCAAGGCGGATGCGCCCGCGCGGGGCGACGATATTGAACTGAACGATGGTCTCGGCAAGCTCCACCGCCCGCGCTTCCAGCAGCCGGTTGAAGAGGAAGTTATAGACGTTCGGATCGTATTCAGGCTCGATGCCGCTGCCGCCGCGCTCCAGCTCCAGCCGCGCGGCGACCGACGCCGGGACGAACAGCGTGATATTTCCGTCGCGCACCGCCAGCGTCCCCTGGGACTCGTCTGGCTGCGCCGAGATGGGATCGTACTCCGGCAGTGTGATCAGCGCGCTGCCCCGACCCAGGTCGATATTCAGTCGTTCCAGCGCGGTATCCTGCATGTTCAGCGTGACGCCGCCGTTCGCTCCGGTCAGCTGCACGTCGAGCGGCAGATCGGGCGGAAGCTCGAGCCGGAAAGCGCCGCGCCCGACCGCTTCCAGCATCGGCAGGGAATTGGGTCGCGTCTCAAGAATCGTCAGTGTCGCGGAGCCATCTCCTGGCTCGTCGTAGCCGACGACGATCTGGCTTTCGCGGCTGCCGACAAACGTGCCGCGGATGCCCGCATTGGCGTCCACCGCGCGCAGCAGTTCGACATCGGTATCCAGCGTCGAGACGCGCACGCGCAGCAAGCCTAAGCCCTCGCCGAGCGGCTGCTCGATCACCTGCTGATTGTCGGTGCGGCGCTCCTGGGCGCGGCTGGTAAAGGCAACCGCCGCGATACCGCCGACAATCGCCAGCGTCAGGATGACCGCAACTGCCGCGCCGAACGGAACGCGGTTGTTCAGAAACAGCGCCAGCCCGGCAAGCACCAGCAGCGCGGGCGCAGAACGCGCGAGAATATCGAACACCGGGGCGGGAATGACGCCGAGCGCTTGCGCGACCACGACGACGGCGATGACCAGCAGAATTAGCCCAAGCAGAAAGTTCGTGCGCCGCCGGACCCGCATCCT
>CALMDI010000345.1 GCA_937864975.1 uncultured Chloroflexota bacterium
CGTTCGGTCGTCGTCGGCGACGTGGAGATGAGCAATGCCGATGCCTACATGATCGGTGAGCCGGAGGAAAGCGACGATTTGATCGATGAAGTCCGCAGCCTGATGCGGGTCATGAACAGCCTCGCCTCGGTCTCCGTAGCGCAGCGCGCGCTGAACGAAACATTCGCCTTTGTTCGCGAGCAGCCCTTCTCCGGCAGCCCTGTCATCGAGCGGCTGTTGAACGCGCAGCTTGCAGACGTCCGGCGAACGTTCGCGCTGGCGTGGGAAGCCGGGCAGTTGGCGAACGGCGCGTGGCGCGAGACGCCGGGATTCTATTCGGATGCGTACCAGCTTTTTCGGCTGATGGCATATCTGGCGCAGCGGCACTGCGCCGAAGTGGCGGTCGCGTGCGCGCGGTCTGCGCTCGAAATTCACGGCGCGGCGGGGATTCTGGCAAATCGCGTCGAGCGCTGGCTGCGTGAAGCGCTCGTGCTGGACAGTCAGAAGGGAACGCTGGATCAGCACGTCCTGAATGGGGCTGCGTTAATCCAGGCGACGGGAGCGCGCCACCCCATCTTTGACTACCTGCTCGCCATTGGCGACCGCGACGCCGCTGCCGCGCTGGCAGACAACACCGATCAGCATTTGCGGAAATTACCCGACGAGCAGCGCGTCGCCGCCGACGCCTGGCTGCGCCAGCTTGCTTCGGGCGCAGGCGATCAGGTCAGTTGGAAATTGCAGCGCGCCCTGCTGGAACACTAACCATTTCCTTACGATTGGATACAATTTAGTTCGTTATAGTTAAAGTAATTTTATAGTTGCGTTGTGCCTGCGCCCCAAACTGGATGCTGCTCATGAACCGCGTTCTGCTCGTCATGCTCGTCGCGGCGCCCATCGCCTTCATCCTCGACCTGACCGGGTCAGCCAGCCCTACTATCGTCTTTATCCTGTCTGCCGTCGGCTTGATTCCGCTGGCAAGCCTGATCGGTCACGGCACGGAGGAGCTTGCCCATTACACGGGTCCACGACTCGGCGGCTTGCTCAACGCCACGCTCGGCAATGCCGCCGAGCTGATTATCACCGTGTTCGCCATTCGCGCCGGGCTGCTGGAACTCGTGATCGCGTCGATCACCGGCTCAATTCTGGGCAACCTGCTGCTCGTCCTGGGGTTGAGCCTGCTGCTCGGCGGCATAAAAAACGGCATCCAGTTTTTCGACCGGCGGCAGGCGGGCTTAAATGCTACGCTGCTCGTTCTGGCGGTCGTCGTCCTGCTCATTCCGTCGTTCTTCGACCGCGCGCTGGTCGAGGTGCCAAGCTCCGAGCTTCTTTTTAACGAAGGGGTCGCCGTCATCATCATCATTCTCTATGGGTTGTCGGTGCTCTACGGCTTGACGGCGAAAGCGCCGGAAACGGCACACGCCACCGTACCAGCCGATACCCCGGCGACCGACGCCAACGCGCCCACCGCCGACGTGACCGTGCGCGAGCCCGCCGACGTCACGACCGCGCGCTGGTCGCTGCGTACGTCGGCGCTGGTGCTGCTCGGCGCGACGATTGGCACGGCAATCCTGAGCGAGACACTGATCGGCGCGGTCGAGCCTGTGGTTCTCGCCCTCGGACTGACCGAATTCTTCCTCGGTCTCATCATCATTCCGCTGGTGGGCAACGTCGCGGAGCATCTGGTCGCCGTCCAAGTCG
>CALMDI010000346.1 GCA_937864975.1 uncultured Chloroflexota bacterium
TGCCGTCACGGATATAGGCCTGATCGAGCAGCGCCTGGTGATCCGGGTCCTCGGGCGCGATGCCCTCCGGGCGCTCCTCGGCGCTGACGTAGCGCGGGTTCATCGAGGCGACCTGCATCGCGATCTCGCGCGCCAGGCTCTTGAACGCCTCGTTGCGCGCGACGAAATCGGTCTCGCAATTCAGCTCGACCATCGCGCCGACCCGCCCGCCGTGGATGTACGACTCGACGAGGCCCTGGTTGGCGACGCGGTCGGACTTCCTGCCGGCCCTGGCGATGCCGCACGTGCCCAAGAGCTCGGCCGGCTACTTCATCAAGCCCGGCATGGACCTGATCGACTTGTTCATCGGGTCGGAAGGCACGCTCGGCGTGATTACGGCGGCGACGGTCAAGCTGCGCCGCCTGCCTGCGAAGCGTGTGTTCGGCGTGTATTCGTTTGCCAGCCTGTCGGACGGCATCGAGGCGGGACGGCGGATCATGGTCAGCGGCTTGCGCCCGTCGGTCATGCGGTTGTACGACCGGCACGCGGCGTCGCACAGCCTGTCGCGGGCGGTCGAAGTCCCCCTGCCCGATCCGACGGTCGTGCTGATGTTCGACGGGGAGTATCCCGAACTGGTCGAACTGGAAGCGCAAACGGCGTTCGCGATTTGCGCGGCGCACAATGGCACTCAACTTCCCGCAAGCATCGCGGAAACGTGGTGGGATCGGCGCTACATTTTTTATTACCCGCCTTACGCGCCGGAACTGCCGAGCATCTGGGGCACGGTCGATGTGGTGGCGGATTTTGAGCACATCGAAGCGGTTTATGAGGCAGTAACGCAAGCCGTCCGCGCCGCCGTTCCCGCCGAGTGGGATTTGCAGTTGACCACGCACTTTTCCCACTGGTACGAGTGGGGGTCGATGATCTACGCGCGCATGAAAATTCCAACGGGACCCGCCGATCTACGCGAGGCGAAGGCGCTGCACGACGCGGTGTTCAAGGCGGGTACCGAGGCGGCGCTGGCAGCGGGCGCGGTCATGAACGATCATCACGGCGTCGGGCTGCGGCTGGAACCGTACATGCGCGCGCAGTACGGCGACGGCATGGAGGCGCTGGCACGAATCAAACGCGCGCTCGACCCGAACAATATCCTGTGCCCCGGCAAGCTCGGCTTTGAGTAGTGAGAGTCGAGAACTGAGGGCTGAGTAAAACGAAGCGTTGTAAGCTATCCTTCTCTCACTCGATACCTGCACCCACCACAGTAGGATATTCTCATGCTGATTGTTGGCTTGATGTCCGGCACGTCCGCGGACGGAATCGACGCGGCGCTGTGCCGTATTGAAGGCGAGCCTCCGCACCTGCGCGCCGACCTGATCCACGCAACGAGTAATCCGTACCAGCTTGCTTTCCAGCGGCGGATCGTTAACAGCTATGACCCGGAACTGAGCCGCGTTGATGAACTGTGCCAGCTTCATTTCGAGCTTGGCGAGCGCTTCGCCCAGGCGGCGCACGGCGTGATCGAGGCGGCGGGAATGTCCGCCACCGAGGTTGACCTGATCGGGTCGCACGGGCAGACGTTCTGGCACGCGGTCAGCCCCGCCGGGCGTGTGCTGGCGACGCTGCAGCTGACCGAAGCCAGCGTAATCGCCGAGCGAACAGGTATCACGACAGTGAGCAACCTGCGCGCGCGAGATGTCGCGGCAGGCGGGGAAGGCGCACCGCTGACGAGCTACGTGGACTGGCTTCTACTGCGTCACCCCACCCACTGGCGGGCGATACAAAACATCGGCGGGATTGGGAACGTGACGCTTCTCCCGCCGCTGAACGACACGCAAAGCGCCCCGCTCGCCTTCGACACCGGACCCGGCAACGCGCTGATCGACAGCGCCGTGAGCCTGCTCAGCCGGGGGGAACAGAGTTACGACCGCGACGCCGAGCTTGCTCAGTCCGGTGAGGTTGATTCGTCGTGGATGGAAGATCTGCTCGACCATGCCTATTATGATCGCCGCCCGCCCAAAACGACCGGGCGCGAGCTTTTCAGCGCGGGCATGGCGGCGCAGTTGATCGCCGATGGGCAGCAGCGCGGTCTGTCGCCGGGGAGCATCGTCGCGACGATCACCGCCGTCACGTCGTACAGCATCGCGGACGCTTACCAGCGTTTCGCGCCCGCGCCCATCGCGGAAGTGATTCTCGGCGGCGGCGGGCGGCACAACCCGGCGCTGGTGGCACATCTGCGGAGCGTGCTGCATCCGACGGTTGTGCTTACACACGAGGACATCGGTATGGACAGCGACGCGAAGGAAGCGCTGGTGTTCGCGGTGCTGGCGCACGAGACCTGGCACAACCGACCGGGCAGCCTTCCCGCGCTGACCGGGGTGCAGCACCCGGTGGTGTTGGGGCAGATCACGCCCGGCGCGAATTATGGCGATATTGTCCGGCGGACGTGGGGCAACGACCGCCGAGGGTTCAAAACCCTCGGCTAACTCACAGAGGGAAACCTCTAAGGAGGTTGGATGAACGTTTCAGTCCCTTCAGGGACTTACCATTTTGTCGATAGCTCGGCGTTCAAAACGCTAAGCGGCGCATAGTAATACGGTTGTTGTGGCAGAAGCGCTCAGGTCAAGGCGACGGCGGAATCCGCCGTGACACCTTCTGTCACAGAGTCGTCGCTCGCCACGTCGATTTTCGAGACGACATCGCCAACGGAAATCATGCCCGGTTGAATGATGCGCGTATTGATTCCGCGCCGACGCGCCTGCCGTCCTTCGGCGGAATTCACGAATCGGGTGGCATCGCTGCCAAAGCGCGCCGTAAATTTGTCGCAGCCGTTATGGGGAGCGGCACTCACTTCCAAGACCGCCGTACCGATGGCAAGGCGCTGCCCCGGAGGCAGGTTTTCAGCGCTCAGGTCGAGGTCGACAAACAATTGATCGCCCGCCCATTGCCAACGCTCGCGATCCTGCGCGATCACCTGAGCGATGCGGCTGTTCATGATCGTAATCTGCGCTTCTGGATTGGCGCGTCCGTCTTCCGTGTGCCGACTCCCTCGCGTCTGCCAGTTATCCCCGATCAAGCCGACGACGAGATCCAGTTCGGCGCGTTCCACGACAAGGCGCTCGTTTGTATCCGGTCGGCAGACGATCATCTGTACGGTGCCATTGTCCGCGGGCGATGCGCCCGCCTCGGCTAATCCAGCCTGAAGTTCGGTCAGGGTCGCGTGTCTGTCCATCATGAATTCGTCGGCTTTCTCTTGAACGTGCTCTGTTCGGAAATTTTGGGCGCCCCTTTCGGGTACGACAGCATTCTTAATGAACTACGTTCCTTCGCTTCTGTAAATGACCAATTCTTGTTTCATGGATTCTGAGCGCTCAAAAGCGAATCACGCCGCGCGCCGCTTCGCCCGACAGCATCGCCGCGAACGCCGTGTTGACCTGCTCCAACGGATATTCCCGCGACACCATGCGATCCAGCTTAAGTTTACCCGCGACGTAGAGATCGAGCAGGAGCGGAAAGTCGCGGCTTGGGCTGACGCTGCCGTAATAACTCCCCTTGACCGTCTTTTCCTGCCGCGTAATGACCGCGCCGGGAAGATTGGTGCCGCTACCCATCGGCGACAACCCCGCGAGCACGACCATGCCGCCGGGTCGGATTGCCTCAAGAGCGCGCTCTTGCAGCGCCGGAATGCCGACCGCTTCAAAGGCATAGTCCGCGCCGCGCCCGCCGGTTAAGGCGCGGATGGTCTGAATCGTGCGGTCGTCGGAGAGCAGCGTGTCGGTCGCGCCAAATTCGCGCGCCAGGCGCATCTTTGTCTCGTTCATGTCGACCGCGATAATGGTCGATGCGCCGGACAGCGCCGCGCCTTGAACGACGCTCAGCCCGACCCCGCCGCAGCCAAAGACGACGACGCTGTCACCGGGACGCACGCCCGCGGTATAGATGACCGCGCCGACGCCGGTCGCCACGGCACAACCCACCAGCGCGGCAATTTCCAGCGGCACATCTTTGCGGATGACGATGCAGCTTCGCTCCGGCACGACGACGTAATCGGCAAACGAGGCGAGACCGCAGTAGTGATAGACCGGGCTTTCGTCCCGGTGCAGGCGCGTGGTGCCGTCCAGCATGACACCGTTCCATATCGGGTCGGTGAAGGTCTCGCACAGATTGGGCATTCCGCGCAGGCAGTAGAAACAGTGCCCGCAGTCCGGCGTCCAGCTCAGGGTGACGTGATCGCCCACACGGACGCGCGTGACGCCCTCGCCCGCCGCCTCCACGACCCCCGCCCCTTCGTGTCCGCAGACGACCGGCATCGGGTGGCGCGTCGTTCCCGTGGCGAGATGATAATCGCTGTGGCAGACGCCGCAGGCATGAATCCGCACGAGCGCTTCGCCCGCCCTCGGTTCGTCGAGCGTCAGCGTTTCGATGACAAACGGCTGATTCGGCGCGTCCAGCACGGCGGCACGAATTTTCATTGATCTCTCCAGACAAACGACATGAGAACGCCAGGAGTCCTGTCTAAACGTTTTCCGCGACGAGCTGCGCCGTCGATTCGATCAGGCGGTCGCGCATAGGCAGGTGCGACAAGCCCGCTGCCTGCATGGCGAGGAAGATGCCGCCCGCGACCGGCGGCGCGGTCAGCCGCACGAAGCGCGCGCGGGGCGCGACCGCCCTCACCGTCTCCTTCAGCGAGTCGGTCATCAGCCCGCCGCCTTTATGCAGGCTGCCGGACATGACCACCTCGAATTCCAGCGCCTCAAACTGCAACTGACGGATCACGCCGACGGCGAGCGAGCCAAGCTCGCGCCCTGACCAGCGCAGACACTCCTGCGCGACCGCGTCCCCTTCGTCCGCGACCTGAAAGATGAGTGGAGCGGCAGCGGGAGGCACGCGAAAGCGACGGCGGCAGATGCCTTCGAGAAATCGCTCCACGTCGGTCTCGCCAACGTAGTCCATCAGCGCCTCGGCGAGCCGCGTCTCCGGTCCGCGTTTTGACCATGCAATCGAAATCTGCTGGATCGCCCGGTGCACAAGTTCCGACGCGCCGCCAAACTCGCCCATCCCGATGCCTTCGCCCGTCACGCGCCCCAGGCGTCCCTGCGCGTCGCGCCCCCAGCAGTTGCAGCCTGTCCCAGCCACGACCGCCACGCCCCACCCGGTCGATGAACCGGCGAGCAAGCCGACCACCGCATCGTTGACGATTTCGTAGGGCACACCGGGCAGCAGGGCATCGATGATCTCGCGATGCGGCGCGATATCCGCGTTCCAGTCATACCCCGCGTTCCCGAAGCCCGCACCTATAAGCTGATGGCGGTCGATACTCGCGCCGCGGCAGGCTTCGGAAATGACCGATTCCAGCAGGAGCGCCAGACGGTCGTAGCCAATCGACTCCTGATTCCCCGGACCGCCCGTCGCCAGATAAATCGCCTGTCCGCTTTCATCTGCGATCAGCGCGTGAGTCTTCGTCCCGCCAGAATCCACGCCGAGAAAATAGCGGGTCATTGCGCGGTTCCGCCGGGCGGGAAGAACTGCGGCAGATGCGGACGATTGATCGCCAGCATATCGTCCAGTACCGCCTGCACCCGGTCGGCAGAAGGTCCGAGCGGGTTCACCAGCAGCGCCTGATACGCCGCCTCGCGGTCGCCATGCACCGCCGCTTCAACGGTCAGAAGCTCGTACGCTTTGACCGC
>CALMDI010000347.1 GCA_937864975.1 uncultured Chloroflexota bacterium
ACCGGCGCCGATTATCATCGACCCGCCCATGGGGGGCGTCTTCACCAATCCATCGTGGCTGAAAGTCGATCATCACCGCGTTGACGTCGAAATTGAAAACCAGATCGCCGTCACGAACGTCGATCTCGAATTCGTCAACGAAGGCGATGGGCTTGCCGAAGGCACGTTCCTGTTCCCCATTCCGAGCGAATCGGCAATCGACCAGCTCATCATGTACATCAACGGGCAGCCGATTGAAGCGCGAATTTTGCCCGCCGACGAAGCCCGCGCCATTTATGACGAGATCGTGCGCCAGTACCGCGACCCGGCGCTGCTGGAATTCGTCGGGATGCAGGCGATCCAGGCGAACGTGTTCCCGATCCCGCCCGGCGAGTCGCGCCGCATCGAAATTCGCTACACGCAGGCGCTGGAAGTCGATAACGGTTTGATCCAGTACGTCTATCCGTTCGACGTGACCAGCCTGCTGTCGAGCCGCCGCGTGGAGAGCGCCAGCGTCAGCGTCAGCGTGAACGGCTCGGACGAGATCAGCAATATCTATTCGCCGTCGCATGACGTGGCGATCAGCCGCGACGACGACAACACCGGGTTCCGCGTCGGCTGGGAAGAAAACAGCTACGCTCCGAATGACGACTTCAGCCTGTACTGGGGCGTCGCCAGCGACGAGATCAGCGTCAACCTGCTCAGCTACCGCGAGAGCGCGTCCGACGATGGCTTCTTCATGCTGATGGTGCAGCCGCCGCTGGAACTGCCGGAGGAGCGCATTCAGGCGCGCGACGTGATTGTCGTGCTCGACCAGTCGGGCAGTATGGATGGCGACAAGTGGGAGCAGGCGCAGGAAGCCGCCGCGTACATCCTCGACAATCTGAACTCGCGTGACCGCTTCAACGCCGTCCTGTTCAGCACGGGCTGGCGCGTCTACAGCAATGACATGGAACCCGCCGAGGAAGCAGACGACGCCATCGACTGGATCATGAATATGTTCCCGGAAGGCGGCACCGACATCAACGGCGCGCTGACGACGGCGATGGACATGGCAGACCCGGAGCGCGACACGACCATCCTGTTCCTGACCGATGGCTTGCCGACCGAGGGCGAGGTCGAAATTGACCAGATCCTCGACAACGTGCGCGACGCCGCGCCGCGCAACGCCCGCATTTTCGCCTTCGGCGTGGGCGATGACGTCGATACGTTCCTGCTCGACACGCTGGTGAGCGAGTTCAACGGCACGTCGACTTACGTTCGCCCGAACGAGCGAATTGACGAGGAAGTCGCCAGCCTCTACACCAAGATCAGCGCGCCGGTGCTGACGGACGTGGAAATCAGCTTTGGCGACGTGACCATCGACTCGACCTACCCCGAACAGCCGCTGCCCGATCTGTTCGCCGGGACGCAGCTAACAGTCGTCGGACGCTATCGCGACTTTGACGAAAACGCCGACATCACGATTACCGGCGAGATCGACGGTGAAACCGTGTCCTTCGTCTACGACGGTCTGGAATTCCGCGAGCGCGCGGGCGGCGAGCCGTTCGTGGCGCGGCTATGGGCAACGCGCCGCATTGGCGACCTGCTCAACAACATCCGCCTGCACGGAGAAGATGCCGAACTGGTCGACAGCATCGTTAACCTGAGCATTCGCTACGGCATCATCACGCCCTACACCAGCTTCTTGATCGAAGAGGACGACATCCTCAGCCAGCAGGGACGCCTGGACGCCGGGGTAGAGTTCGAGGCGCAGGCGCAAACGCTCCGTAATTCGACTTCCGGCGCCGCCGCGGTGGACGCCGCCGACCAGTTCGCCGGGTTTGAAGCCGCGGAAGCGCCGATGTCTGCCCCGATGCCGACCCAGGGTATGATCAGCGGCGTGGGCGGCGGTGGCGGCGAGTTTTTCTACGACGAGGACGGCGCGGCGGTGCCATCGGACACCGTGCTGCAAAGCCCGATCCAGAACGTAGGCGACAAGACCTTCCTGCTTCAGAACGGCGTCTGGACGGACACGACCTTCGCGCCGGACACGATGACCACCGAGCCGATTGTCTTCCTGAGCGACGACTACTTCGCGCTGCTGGACGCACGCCCCGAGCTTGGGCAGTACTTCGCCCTCGGCGAGCGCGTCATCGTCGTGGTGGACGGTACGGCGTATGAGGTCGTGCCGGAGTAAGGGTTG
>CALMDI010000348.1 GCA_937864975.1 uncultured Chloroflexota bacterium
TCCTGCGCGATGACGACCGGACGATAGGGCGCGATGCCTTCGCCTTCCGCGACCAATTCTTCGATGCTGCGAAGGTCGCTGCCGCTCTGCTGCGCGGCGGCAATGGTCGGCGGCACGCCCGTGAGCGCGGACAGACGATTATAGATAGCCAGCAGCTCCGATTCGTTCAGCGGCAGGTTGGCGGGCACGGCGGTCACGTTGAAGGCGGGCACATTGACGGCGAGCGCGCGGTCGTAACGGTCAAAGATCACGCCGCGCGGCGCGGCGATGGGAAGCTGGCTGAGCCGGTTTTCGTCTGCCTGCGCCTGCCAGATCGGCGCTTCGAGCAGTTGAATCTGCGCCATCCGCACGCTGAACAGGACGAAGACGGCGAACATGACGCCCTGAAACAAGGTAAGCCGCCAGCCCTGAAACGGTAATAGTCGCTGCATGGAATTTCCTCAAAGCCGTCAGCACTCAGCATTTTCTTTAGCTGATCGCTGAAAGCTGATTGCTGACAGCTACGCTAACACTCGCCCGTCCCGGATGTAGCGCTTCTGAACGCGGCGGACAATCCAGTAAATCGGGAAGATGAAGACGAGATTGTACGCCATCGTCGGGACGACGACGTAGGTGAAATTTTCGATGGGATAGATCGTAAAGCCCGACAGCGCCAGAATGATCATCAGCATCACCTGCTGAAGCAGCGTGCCGACCAGCACCAGCCCCACCAGCACGGCGAGACCGATGCCGTAGACCTGGCGGTTAATCTGGCTGATTCCGAAGACCATCAGGATCATGCCCACCGCCGACGCGCCCGTGGGCGACGCCGACAGCAAATCCTGAAGCAACCCACCCGCGAACGCCCAGGCGACGCCTGTTTCCAGCGGCGCATTAATCGACCACGCCAGCACGAGCAGAAACACGAGATCGGGCGCGCCGCCCAGAATCCGAATCTGCGGCATGAATGTCGTTTGCGCCATCGCCGCCAGCGCGAGGATGGGCAGGCTGAGCCAGTTGGTCATGGGGCGGGGGTGCCAGCCGCGTCAAAGATGGACAGATCGATGGGCTGGAAACTGGTGACGACCAGCACAAACTCGAGCGTGTCAAAATCGACCAGCGAGCGGATTTCGGCGGTCTGATACAACTCGAATTGAAGGTCGCGCACGCTGGTGACCTGCCCGATGACGATATCCGGCGGGAAGTTGCCGCCGAGTCCCGATGTGATGGCGAGGTCGCCCTCGCGCACGGTCGCGTCCAGGGGGATGAAGGTCATACGCAGGTTGCCGGACGTCAAGCCGATGACGCTGCCCTCGACCCGCGTGGTCTGCAAACGCGCGCTGATCGCGCTGGATTGGTCGGTGACGAGCAGCACGCGCGACGAGGTGGCGGTCACGTCCATGACGCGCCCGACCAAGCCCTGCCCGGTGACGACTGGCAGCCCGGCAGTGATGCCATCGCGCGCGCCGCGGTTGATGGTGATCGTGCGAAGGAACCCGTTCAGGTCCATCCCGACGACGTCGGCGGCGACGAACTGCTGGTTGCGCGCTGTAGTGGTGTAGTCGAGCAGGCTGGTCAGGCGTTGGTAGTCACTGGCAATCTCGCGCAGCTCGACCAGCTCCGACTGAAACTGCGCCAGCGCTTCCTCAAGGTCGGCGTTGCGCTGCCGCAGGCTGTTCAACTCGGATAAATCGGTAATGCGATTGCTGATGCCGAGCGCGACCCGGTTGAAGTACCCGCCAATGGTGGTGAGCGGCGTGCTGAGGACGCCTTCGACAGGCGCAAGCAGCCCGGCGCGACTGGCGACGATCAACCCGATGCAGAGCAGCAGCATGACGGCGAGGTAAAGACCGCGGTTTGCGCGCCAGCCCCGCCGGAATCCGTTGGACTGATTCACAACATCCTCCCGCGGGCATTATATCAACAAACGCCGCCCCACTGGAACCGCGGATCGCGAGAGGGGGTTCGTAATAGAGAGCCTGCCGGAAGATCGTTTCAGAAAAACCTGGAAGTGGGAAGGTTAGTGCCGAGTGCTGCCGCGCTCCAGACCGACGAGGAGACGCCGGAGGTTGTTGTAATCTTCGAGGACACGCCCGGCGCCGCGGGCAACACAGGTCATCGGGTCTTCCGCGATCCAGACACGAATGTTAACTTCTTCCGCCAGGCGCTCCGCCACGCCTTTCAA
>CALMDI010000349.1 GCA_937864975.1 uncultured Chloroflexota bacterium
GCGGACGAGCGCCGTGCGTGGGTAGCGCAGCACCACTGCCATCATCCACAGATCGCCAATCGCGCTCGCAGCATTGAATACGACCGCGATGCTCACCCAGTAGCCTATCGCGTCCGGCAGCACGACGACCAGCCCCATGCCGAGCAGCGTTATCCACACCAGCGGTGCCAGCGCGATCACGACAAACTCATCGCGGCGAAAGAGCGCGCCGTCCGCCGTCGCGTAGAGCACGCCCTGTTTCAGCTTCGCGCCAAAGCGCGGGCGATGCCCCGCCCAGCGGATTGCCGCGCCATGCAGCGCCTCGTGCAGCGGCAGAACGAGCAGCAGACTCAACAGCCCTAGCCATCCCGGAACGTCCGTGCCGGGCACTACGCCACGCCAGCGGACGACGAGCGCCCACCACGCCGCCACCCCGGCAGTGGCAACCAGCAGGGGCAGCAGCGAGAGCAGGTTGAGCCACACCAAACGCCTGTGATCGGTGACCACCAGATGCTCGATTTCTCGATAATCGGGCGGCAGCGCGACGACAGGCGCGGGCGACATATCGATAGGAATAGAAACGGAAGTTAGACGGTGACCTGAAGCGTTCGCACGGGATCGCCAACCCGGATCGCGCCACCCGTGACGACGCGCGCCATCACGCCCACGCGCCCGATGGCTTGTTCCAGCGGCTTGTTCTGGGCGGCTTCAAACCGCTCGCACGGCTCGCGCAGCGAGACCACCTCGACGACGGCGTCGCCAAGCTGCAAGCGCTCTCCGCTTGCCAGCGCCGCCACGTCCACGCCGCGGATGACGATTTGCTCGCCCAGCGCGCCGGGCGCGACCTGAAACCCTTCCGCCGCGAGTTCCTGCACCGTCTCGTAAGACAGAATGTTCAACTGGCGTCGTGGGTGACCGCCTTTGCGGTCGCCTTCGATGCCGTGTCCGGCAATCAGGTTGGCAGTCTCCAGGGGCACGCGCGCAAAGGACAGCGGCGCGCCAACAGGTCGAACCGGCTGATAGACGATGCTGACGATTTCTGCTGCCATGATGCTTTCCTCGTGATGAAGATGCCTCATTATACGCAGAAGAGAATCAAAAGTAAAAAGGTGGTGTAGAGGGGAGTGCAAAGTCATCCCGACCCAATTTTAACTCCATTCCAACCCCATTCGTCCATTCCAACGACCTGTCCTATAATCGGGCGTGTCGTCACTCGCTGGAACGGAGGAGACAGGCTCGATGCGAACGTGGCTTGCAGCGCTCGGCGCGGCGCTTTTGATGGCTTTCCCGGTCGCGGCGCAGTCCTCGCCCTGGACGGCGTGGCTGTACAACACCAACGGCACGATGACGCACGTCAGCAGTGACGGCGCGATGCTGCAGGAGATCACCTTGCCGACGGTCGAGGGACAGGCGTACCCGGCGCGGGTCGCCGTTTCGCGCGGCGGCGATCTGGTCGCCTACATGACCGAAAATCCGCAGCTCAGCGCGCACCGCCTGGTCATCTACAACCTGGCGGCGAACGCGCTTCAGAGCGACTTTGTCGCCACCGATCTGATCGCCACCAGCCTCTCGCTTCACGCCACGCCGCTCATCTTCAATGAGACGGATACCTCGCTGGCGATTGGACTCGCGCCGCTGGACGGCGTGTGGCGAATCCTGATTCTCAGCGCGGGCAACGGCGCGACCTTGATGGAACTGCGCGCCGATTCACCGGAAGTGGCGGCGTCGGGCGCGGCGCATGGCACGGGCATTGTCCCCGTGGTCGGCTATTATCAGGGGAGCGAGGTGGGCTTCACCCTGCGCGCCAGCGACGGCGCGGACCTGGGCAGCTACGTCTGGAATGTCGCCAGCGGCGCGCTCGCGGAACGCCCCGGCTTCGGCAGTCACGGCGACCTGCTGCCCGCGACCGGCGAGACGATTGCCGCCGTCAGCGACGCCCTGCTGCCGGGCATCGCGGAACAGGCGAACACGCTTCAGGTCGTGCCGCCCCTCGGCAATCGCCGCTTTCCGTTTTACCACGCCGGGGATCGCGCGCTGGCGCAGCCGCGTTTTGTCCAGAACGGCGAGCGCATTCTCGCGGCGGCGGACGACGGCAGCGGGAACGTCCTCTGGCGTCTGATCGAGCGCAGCGGCGACGTGGCGGGCGAAACCCGGCTCGACGTGCAGGATATTTTCAGCTTATCGGATGGCTTTATCTACCTG
>CALMDI010000350.1 GCA_937864975.1 uncultured Chloroflexota bacterium
GCCGGTAGCTCGGCGTTTTGAACGCCGGGCGGCGCGGGGCGGATTCAAAATCATCGCCCTGAGGTTACTTCTGTTGCTCTGCGTTAACTCTTTTCATTTTTTTGCGGTTCAAACCTTGCCGTTGGCACTGCCCGCGGCTCTTGCGTTCCATTGCGCTGCGCGTTACCTTCAAAGGGGTCGAATGAATGAAACAGGAGAGGTTGCGATGCCAAAAGCACGACGGTACGCATTGCTTTTGATGGTGAGCCTTGCGGTTCTGAGCATGGTCGGAGCCGTCATGGCGCAGGAAGCCACGCCGGACGCGCCGCTGATTACGCCGGTCGCCTGCGACGAACCGGGGCAGTTGACCATGTGGGTTTGGGATGTAACGTGGGCGTCGATCTTTGCCGAGGCGATTGAGGACTGGAAGGCGAATTACTGCCCCGGCGCCGAAGTCGATCTCCAGCAGCAGCCCTTCGGTCAGTATTGGGATCAGGTGCAAACCGCCGCGTCGAGCGGCGACCTGCCCGACATTTTCAATATGTCGCAGGATCGCTTCTATTTCTACGCCGACAATGACGCGCTGCTCAATCTTCAGCCCTACCTGAATGACCTCGGCGTCGATACCAACGTCTGGGGAACCGGTCTCGTCAATCCCTACCGCTGGGGCGAAAACGGCGATCTCTACGCCGCCCCCGTGAACTGGGACACCGTCGGTCTGTTTTACAACAAAGACCTGTTCGACGCCGCCGGTCTGGAATACCCGTCGGCGGACTGGACGTGGGATGACTTTGCCGAGGCGGCAGCGGCGCTGACAGATCCCGAAAACGACGTGTACGGCGCGGCGGTCTATTCCGAATACCAGAACGGCTACCCCAACTGGATCGCGGCGACCGACACGACTCCCGTGGTCGACGCCGAGCGGACGCGCTGCACCCTGACCGATCCGGGCAGTATCGAGGCGTTGACCTTCCTCAAGAATCTCTACGATCAGGGGTATATGCCGAGCGTTTCCATTCTCGGCGGCAGCTCGGCGGACGACTCCTTCAACTACTGGCTCAACGGTCGCGTGGCGATGGTCACCACTGTGCCCGCCAAGATTCCGCAGGCACTGGAAGAGGCGACCTTTGATTGGGGCATCGCCCAGTTGCCGAAGAATCCCGAAACGGGCATCAGCCGTCCGATACTGCATTCGGTCGGTTTCGTCGTGCCGGCAACGTCGGACGTGCCCGACCTCGCCGCCAACCTGATTCTTTACCTCGTCAGCGATGAAGGTCAGCGCGGCTTTGCCGAGAACGCGGGTGTCGGACCGTCAAACCCGGCGCTTCAGGAGCTTTACGCCACGTCCTTCGAGGAACAGGGCGTCGATATTGATGCTTTCATCAACGCGCTCCCCGATACGCAGGGCGTGACTCCGTTTGCCGAAATCTGGAACACGATGAATACCGAGCTGGTGGTCAACATCTTCGACCTCGGCATGAGCGTCGAGGAAGCCACCCAGACGGCGTGTGACTTCATCAACACGCAGCTTCCCGAATAGCGAGAGGATCGAAAAGGCGTGGCGCGTCACTCGTGCCACGCCTTTTCCATTTACGAAGATGACTCCTTTCTTTAGATGTTATTGATGCTCGGATGTCTCGCCGGTTAACCATGCTTGGGCAAACTCCCCTTGCGCGTCGTCGCGCGCTCTGGGGCATCACGCTTATCCTGCCGAACACCCTCGGCTTGCTCTTTTTCTTTGGCGTTCCCGTTCTGTCTGCGTTTAACACCTCGCTCTACGAGTGGAACCTGCTTCGTCCCGCCGAGTACGTCGGGCTGGACAACTTTCGCCGCCTTTTGACGGACGAGCGATTCTGGCAGGCGCTTGGCAACTCGCTCAAGCTGATGGCGCTGACGGTGATTCCGGGCGTCCTGCTGGCGCTGGGCGTGGCGCTGCTGCTCAACCAGAAGCTGCGCGGGCGCGTCGTCCTTCGCACGATCTACTTTCTCCCCGTGATCACCTCGACCGTGGCGGCGTCCGTCGTCTGGACGTGGATTTTTCAGCCGCGCTACGGCTTGCTCGGCAACATCCTCGCGCCCTTCGGCTTGCGCGACGTCAACTGGCTGACGCGCCCGGAGCTTGTCCTGATTCCGATTGCGGTGGTGACCATCTGGCAGCGTCTCGGCTTCGACATGGTGCTGTTCCTCGCCGGATTGCAGACGATTCCTCGCGTGCTCTACGAGGCGGCGCTCATCGACGGCGCGAACCGTTGGCAGCGGTTCCGTTACGTCACGCTGCCCATGCTGTCCCCAACGACGTTTCTAGTCTCGGTGCTTGCAGTCATCAACGCGCTGCAAATTTTCGATCAGGTCTACGTCATGACGGCGCGCACGGCGCGCGGCGGGTCGGGCGGCAGCGCCACGACACTGGCGTACTTTCTGTACGACAGCGGCTTCGGCAGGAACGAGTTTGGTTATGCGTCTGCCGTCGCGCTGGTATTGTTTCTGCTGATTCTCGGCTTCACCGTATTCCAGCTTCGGGTTCAGCGCCGCTGGGTCTATTACGAATCGGAGCAGGGCTAGCGTATGGTCAAGGCGACCGCTCTTCATGATGATCTGCCTGCCGTCGCGTCGGGCTTACCGCGTTGGGCGCGCGCCGCGGTGTACGCTGTCCTGATCGCCGGGGCAGTTGTTATGGTGCTGCCGTTCATCTGGATGCTCTCCACGGCGTGCAAGCCATCGGTCGAATTGAGCCAGCTTCCAGTTCGCTTCATCCCTGAAAACCCGGCATGTATGGAAAATCTACGCGAGCTATACGACAAATCGGGCGGCTTCAATCGCTACCTGTTCAACTCGGCGCTGCTCACCGCCGCGCGCGTGTTCGGGCAATTGGTAACGTGCTCGCTCGCCGCCTATGGCTTCGCGCGCTTCAAGTTTCCCGGTCGCGACGTCATCTTCGCGCTCTGCCTCGGCTTGCTCATGATCCCGTTTCAGGCGATTGTCGTGCCCGAATATATTCTCCTGCGGCAGCTTGGCTGGCTCAACACCTACGCCGCGCTTCTCATCCCCGGCATCTTCAGCGCTTTCGCGCTTTTCCTGCTGCGGCAGGCGTTTCTCCAGATCCCGATTGAGCTGGAAGAAGCGGCGTTCATCGACGGTGCCAACCCGCTTCAGGTGCTGCGTCACGTCACGCTCCCTCTGTCGGGTCCCGCGCTGGCGGCGTTTGCCGTCATCACCATTCAAGCTGCCTGGAACGACTTCCTGTTTCCGCTGGTCGTGGCAAATCGACCGGACACGCGCGTTGTCACCATCGGCATTTCGCTGCTTCAGGGGCAGCGCGATATTCCCTATAACCTGATGATGATGGGGTCGCTGCTGGCGACCGTGCCGATGCTGATTGCGTTCCTGCTGCTTCAGCGCTACTTCATCGAAGGCGTGTCGATGTCCGGCGTCAAACGATGACAATTCACGCGGGCGCGCCTTCGTGATAAGATGAAGGGAGTGCGTTATAGAGTGTAATGTTTCAGGAGCGTTGTCCCCGTGCGTCCTTCGTTTGACATCATCGTGCTCGGCGATTATTTCTACGACCTCATCTACACCGGCTTGGACGAATTTCCAGAGCTTGGGCGTGAGATTCACAGCACGGACGTGACGACCACGGGCGGCGCGATGTACATCACGGCGGTGTCCCTCCGGCGGTTGGGCGCTCGCGTGGGCTGGCCCGCGTATTTCGGGAATGACTATTACAG
>CALMDI010000351.1 GCA_937864975.1 uncultured Chloroflexota bacterium
TGGCTGGCGTCGGTGGTGGAGAGCGACGGCGAGCGGCGGGCGTACCTGGAGCGGGTGCTGGAGATTAATCCGGCGAATGACCGGGCGCTGCGGGCGCTGGAGAGGATCAACGCGCAGGCGCGCGCCACGGCTCCGAGCGACGACGCGATGCCGGGCGTCAGCCGAACGCAGCTTCGCACGATTCTGACGATTGGCGCGGTCGTCATGGTTCTGCTGGTGGTGGCGCTAATCGCCATCGTCATCGGCAACAGCAGCCGGATGGCGGCGGAAGCGTCGGCAACGCGCGCGGTGTTCGCCGCACAAACGGCGACGATTGAGGTGGGGACGCAGGCGGTCAGCGCGACGGAAACGGCAATCGCCGCGCTGCCGACGGCGACCGTGCCGACGGCGACGCGCACGGCGATCCCGACGTGGACGCCCACCGCGACGGTCGCGCCGCTGCTGCTGGCGACGGCGCTGCCCACTCCGCAAAGCCTGACCGGGACGCTGGTGGGGTGGAGCGGGCGCGACCTGCAAAACATCGATTATTTCCCGGTCGGCTCGTTCGACCTGGGCAGCGGCAGGTTCAACCCGGTCGGGTCATCGGTGGGGCGCGAGGTGGACATTCGCCCCGGCGGTGGGAGCCTGCTGTTCACGCAGTACAATCCGTCGTCATTCGAGACGCTGATTCACGCGATGGATTTCAGCGGCACGCCGATTGAGCTGCTGCCCGTGGAAGTGGGCGGGTGGGGCGTGTTCGACGTGCAGATGCCGCGCTACTCGCCGGACGGCAGCCGGGTGGCGTTCGTGGGGACGGACGCCGCGACGACCGCGCCGCAGGTGTTCATGCTGAATTTGCAGGCGCAGGCGGGCACCGAGCCGATTCGACGGATTACGCAGGACGGCGCGACGTACAGCTATCCCTCGTTCTCGCCGGAAGGCAACCGGCTGGCGGTGGTGCGCGACGGTGGGAGCGGTCCTGACATCGTGGTGATCGACATTGCGACGGCGGAGCAGACGGCGGTGACGACCGATCTGACGACGTTCGCGGAGATGTCGCCGCGCTGGTCGCCGGACGGGCTGCAAATAGTCTACTCGGCGGCGGCGGCGAATGACCGCGCGAACGGCGAAATCTCGATCCGGCTGGCGGACGGCTCTGGCACGCCGCTGCTGCCGGTGCGCCACCCGGCGGACGACCGCTACCCGGTGTACAGCCCGGACGCGCGCTATATCGCGTTTTCAAGCAATCGTGGTGGGCAGTATGATATATACGTGTATGATCTTGCGACGCAATCGCTCAGTCAGTTGACCAACACGCCGGAAGAAGATTACCCTGGTGGGTGGGCGCCGTGACGAGCCTAGCCGCATTTCAAAGGATGCTGCCGTTGGAAGGCGACATCAAAACCCCGAAAGACGAGCGCGTTAAGAAGCTGCTGCAAGCGGGGCTGGACGTGTTTCGCAAGGGCGACCGGCGCGGCGCGCACGACTTCTGGCGCGAGGCGGCGACGGTAGACCCGTATAATGAGCAGGTGTGGCTGGCGCTGTTTCGCGTGCTGGAAACCGACGATGACCGGGTCGTGTGCCTGCGGAATATCCTCGCGATTAACCCGACGAACGCGGAAGCGCACAAGCGGCTGCGCTACTATGAGGAGCGGGCGACGGGCAAGGTGCTGGCGGGGACGCGCGAGGCGCTGCTCTCAAGCCCGCAGGGGAAGGCGAGGGCGAATGCGGCTCCCCCGACGAAGGCGCGGCGCGGCAGCGTGTTTCAACGCCTGCTGAGACGGCTTCGGGGGAAGCGGTAGGGCAGGCGTCTTCAGCAGGCAGCGCGCAGCGGTGTGGCGACTAACGCGCCCCGGTGATGATCGCGCCGGGGCATTTTGTTTGCGGGCTTTGCGTTACGTGTGCTGCATGGGTTCTACCATAGCCCTATGCTTTCCGTGTGAGGAACCCGCTATGCAGATTACGTTTGAACGCGCCACGGCTGCCGACGCCGAAGCGCTCGTCAACGTTCAGATTGCCGCCTTTCATGAGGACGCTCGGCTTTACCCCGGCGTCGAGATCGGCGGTCCGCCCGGCTACGATTCGGTGGAGAGCACGCTCCAGAAGATCGCGGAAGACGACTTCTATAAAATCGTGTACGAGGAGCAGATTATCGGAGGGATCGTCGTGTTCGATGAGGGTCAGGGACATTTTCATTTAGACCTGATCTACCTTGCCCCCGATTATCATGGGCGCGGCATTGGCACCCGCGCGATGGAGTTTATCGAACGAAGTTACCCCGCCACAAAATGGTCGCTGGATACGCCCGGCTATGCGACGCGCAATCATCACTTCTACGAAAAGTTCGGGTATGTGAAGGTCGGAGAAGAAGCGCGAGACGGCATCATCCTGATTGCCTACGAGAAGTAGATTTGATCGAATAAAAATGCCCTGGCGAGATCATCGTCGGGGCATT
>CALMDI010000352.1 GCA_937864975.1 uncultured Chloroflexota bacterium
GCTTCTATTGGATTTCTAAGCTTCGGTTGCTATACTGAGATCACAACAGAAAAGCAGACCTTCGGGGCAGGGTGTAATTCCCGACCGGCGGTATGATTTTTCACTGACGATCTCGCTTGCGCGGGGTTCCCGTCTCCGACGGGAACTTCAGTCGGCGCTGTGCGCCGACCCCCCTGAGCAACTCGATTTCGGTCGCAAAGCGACCCGTTCAGCGAAAAATCAAGCCCGCGACCCGTGTCATCTCGCATTTGCGAGATGCGCCACAGCAGCTTTGCTGCCGTGCCGGTGGATCTGGTTCAACGCCAGAGCCGACGGTAACAGTCCGGATGAAAGAAGGTCACGAGACGCAGGTGTGCCTGTTCGCTTTGGCGTACCCTGCGCTCGTTCGCTTGACGATGAATCGCGCCGGATAGATAGGCGCGAATTCAGGCGTGTAGCGCTTGCCGCTACGTGCCTGTTTCATGTCGGCAACGTTTGAAGCCCCGAAGCCTGCTCAACAGTGGTTGGGGCTTTTTTGATGCAGCAAGATACCTATCAAGCCGCATATCGCCGGTGGATGGAGCGGATACCGCGCCTGAGCCGCCCTCCGCTTCGGCGCGTCGTGCCGCTGGCGACGCTTCTCCTTCTGCTGGCGCTGTGGCAGTTCATCACGGCGCTCAGGCTGTATCCCACCTTCATCATTCCGCCGCCGCTCGCGGTGCTTGAGCGCTTCGGCGAAGTCCTCGCGGACGGTCGGCTCTGGCTGCACACGCGGACGACGCTGACGGAAGTGCTGGTCGGGCTGGCGGTGGGAAGCGCAGTGGGCGTCGCGCTCGGCTACCTCATTGCCAAAAGCCGCGCGCTGGAAGCGATCCTCTCGCCGGTCATCGTGACCTTGCAATCCACACCCGTCGTTGCCTACGCGCCTCTGCTGGTGATCTGGTTTGGCAGCGGCACGAGCAGCAAAGTGCTCACCTGCGCGCTGATCGTCTTCTTTCCCGTTCTCATGAGCACACTCGTCGGCGTTCGCAACACGCCTGCCTCCCTGCGCGACCTCATGCATTCGCTCGGCGCGACACGCTGGCAGCTTCTCACGCGGCTCGACGTTCCGGCGGCGCTGCCTGTGCTGCTCGGCGGGCTGAAGGTCAGCGCGACGTTGGCGGTCATCGGTGCGGTGGTGGGCGAATTCGTCAGCACCAGCGCCGGGCTTGGCTTTCTCATCAACGTCGCGCGCAATCAATATGATACGCCGCTGGTCATCGTCGCCGTGCTGACGCTGGCGGTCATGGCGCGCGTGCTCTACGAACTTGTATCGTTTGTCGAACGCCGCGCGCTGGCGTGGCAGCGCCGCGTGCGCGTTTAAACGGTTTCGCTTTCACGCTAGGAGCTTGCTAATGCTGCGTCGATTGTTTGTCCTCTTGTTCTCCGTCTTGATTGCCGTTCCGCTGGCTGCTCAGGAAGCGGAGCCTATCGAGACCACGTTCTTTATGACCTTCGTGCCGAACGTCCAGTTTGCGCCCGTCTACGTCGCGCTGGAAAAAGGCTATTTCGCCGATGCCGGTTTTCAGGTAACCATCGAGCATGGCGACGAGCCTCTGGGACTCGATCTCATCGCCGCGAATGAGCGCCAGTTCGGGATCATCAGCGGCGAGCAGGTCATCATCGCGCGGGCGAACGAACGTCCCGTTGTCTACACCTACGCCTGGTTTCAGGACTTTCCCGTCGGCGTCGCGGTGACAAACGAAGCGGGCGTGCCGTCCTTTGCCGGGCTTGCGGGGTGGCGTGTCGGAATACCGGGGCGCTTCGGCGCGAGTTATATCGGTCTGCACGCGCTGCTGAGCGCGAACGACATGACCGAGCAGGATATTGCGCTTGAGGAAATCGGCTTCAATGCGCCTGAAGTCATCTGCGTGGGCGCGATTGACGCCGCGGTTGTGTATTTGAATAACGAGCCGCTTCAGATCGAGGAGCGCGCGGCGCAGGGCGACTGTGGCGACGTGACCGGGCTGACGGTTTTCCCCGTATCTGAGGCGGTCGATCTGGTCTCGAATGGGATCGTCACCAACGAAACCATGATCGCCGAGCATCCCGATCAGGTGATGGCATTCAACCGCGCCTTCGATCAGGGATTGCGTGACGCCATCGACAATCCCGCGGAAGCTTATCTCCTCTGCAGCGGCTACGTCGAAAACCTGCCGTTGAGCGATGACCTGCGCGCCGCGCTGGAAACCGCGGCAGCCGATCAGGCGGCGTTCCTGCTGGAAAATCCAGACAACGATCTTGAAACACGCGCTGAGCGGCGAGGGGCGCTCTACGAACAGCTTGCGGAACAATTCACCTCTGACGAGCTGCTGCAATTTCGTGTCCTGCTGGCGACGATTGAGCTGTGGGAAGCCGAGTCGTTGGGGTACAGCGATCCGGCGTCGTGGGAAGCAATGCAGGAAACCCTGTTAGAGATGGAACTCATTGACGAGCCGATTGATCTCGAACGCGCCTATTCCAACGCTTTCCTGCCGGAGCCAGTGGACGAGTAATGTCTGCCGAGATTGCCGTTCGCGGCGTCACCGTGAGCTATCCCGCGCCGGGGGGCGGGGCGCTGCCCGCGCTGGGTCCGGTCACGTTCGGCGTGGAAGCCGGGTCGTTTGTCGCGCTGGTCGGTCC
>CALMDI010000353.1 GCA_937864975.1 uncultured Chloroflexota bacterium
CCGCGGCATACCAGTTCGACGGGCTTTACGGGCAGGACGCCTACGCCTATTACGATCAGGCACAAGCTATTCAGATGACGTTGCGCGATGGCTCGCCGCTGCCGCCGTTTTTCTGGGCGCTCGGCTATCCTGCGCTGCTGGCATTCGGCTTCACGGCGTTCGGGTCAAGCGTCGTCGTCGCGCAGGCGATCAGCCTGATTCTGGGCGCGGCGCTCGTCGGGCTGGTCTACGTGCTGGCGCGGCAGTTGGGCAGCACCATCCTCGGCGCGTTCGTCGCGGCGCTGCTGGTCGCCATCTGCGGGCAGGCGATCCAGTCGAGTCTCGTCGTCATGTCCGACATTCCCGCGCTGGCATGGGCGGCGCTCAGCGCGATCACCCTGTGGCAGTATTTTCGCACGCCCCGGCAGGGCTGGCTCGCGCTTTCGGCGGCGCTGCTGGCGCTGGCTAGCATCACGCGCTGGATTTACCTCGTCCTTACGCTCCCGTGGCTGCTCGCCTATCTGGTCGAACGGCGCGGGCGTTTCGTCTGGCGGCACACGGCGCTGGCGGCAGGCGCGGCGCTCGTCGTTCTGCTTCCACAAGTCCTTTTCAGCCTCAATAATCAATATCCTCTCTTCAATCACGCCTGGGTGCAGGGGTGGTCGCCGGTAAACGCGCTGCGCCGCGACTTCACCAACGTCGATGGCACGTTTCACTACGCGCAGGTCAACGCCCTTTATTACGCGCAGCCGCTCTATGATCCGTATTACCTCGCGCCCCTCACCACACCGCTGTTGGCGGTCGGCGTGATCGGCATCCTCCGCAGGCGCGACGGCAGAAGCGTGATGCTGCTCGGCTGGATACTGCTGCCTTACCTCTTCTTCGCAGGGATTCCCTACCAGAATATTCGCTTCCCCTTCATCATGCTGCCGCCCGCCGCTATCCTCGTCGGCTTGGGCGCGGATGCGCTGCTGCGATGGGGAGCGCGCTGGCGGCGAGCGCGGCGGATTGCCTTCCTCGCCGTGATCCTGCTCAGCGCGGGCATGACGGCGAGCGCAGGCGGCGGGGTCGTCGGGCGTTTTTTGCGCGCTCAGCAGCGCGACCAGCAGGCGGTACGCTGGGCAATCGCGCAGATTCCCGACAGCGCCACCGTCTACACGACCGGTCTGACGCTGCGCCTTCGCCGCGACGACCCCTCGTTAAACGTGGTCGAACTCTTTTCGGAAACACCGGAAACACTTTCAAATCGGTGGATTTACGCGCAGCACGATTATCTCCTGCTCGACATGTGGCAGATGCAAAACCAGTGGCGCGGGCGCGAGCCGGAACAGGCGTACCTGTGGCTGCGCCAGCACCGGGGCTTAATCGAGATTGGACGGCGCGGCGTGTATCGCCTGTACGGGGTTCGCGGGTGAACATTGGCATTGTCATTCCCGGCTTCAGCAGCGACGAAACCGACCCCGCCATTCCCGTCTACCACAATCTCGTGCGCGCGCTGGCGCAGACCGAGAACGTGCGCGTTCTGGCATTACGCTATCCGCACCGCCGCGACCGCTATCCTTTCTTCGGCGCGATGGTCACTTCCCTCGGCGTCGGGCAGGTACGGCGTGTCCGGCGCTTCATGCTGTGGTGGGACGCGCTGCGCGCCCTGCGCCACCTGCACAACGAGCAGCCCTTCGACGTGCTTCACGCCCTCTGGGCGGATGAATCCGGCTTGCTCGCGGGATGGGCGGGCAAGCGGCTCGGCGTGCCCGTGATCGTGTCCATCCTGGGCGGCGAGTTAACGCGACTAAACGATATTCGCTATGGCTTGCAGCGGAGCGCCCTGAGCCGCTGGACGGTCGGGCAGGCGCTGCGTCACGCGGATACGATTGTCACCACGGGAGCGTATGCGGCAGAGGCAATCCGGCGAACGGGTTACATCGTACCCGCGTCGAAGCTCCACGTCGCGCCGATGGGAATCGATGTCAGCCAATTCTATCCGACCGATCAGCCGCGCGATCCGAACCGACTGCTGCACGTCGCCTCGCTGGTCGGCGTCAAATATCAGGCGACGCTCTTGCAGTCGGTCGCGCGGCTCGACCCGTCGGTTACCCTCGACATCATTGGCGACGGACCGGAACGCGGCGCGTTGGAGGCGCTTGCGGCGAGCCACGGCATTTCGGAGCGCGTGCGCTTTCTCGGCAGCGTGCCGCACGCGGCGCTTCCCGACCACTATCGTTCCGCGGCGCTTCACATTCTGTCATCGCGAAGCGAATCCCTGCCAATGACGGTGCTCGAAGCGGCGGCGTGCGGCTTGCCCACGGTCAGCACGGCGGCAGGCGCCCTACCCGATTACCCGGCATTTGTCACGACAGTTCCGATTGGGGACGACGCGGCGCTGGCGGACGCGATCCGGTCGCTGCTGAGGGACGCGCCACGCATGGAAGCATTTCGGCAGTCGGCGCTTCACGCGGCACGCACCGATTTTTCTCTCGATGCGGCGGTCGCTCGCTTGCGCGCGCTTTACCAATCGCACGCCCGCTGAAATTAGCTTGAATCGTCAGTCAAAAATCGCGCTGCGCCGCCGAGGGTTCAAAACCCTCGGCTACCCCAAAACTTGGAAACCTCTAAAGAGGTTGGAAAAGCAATCCAACGCCTTCAGTGACTTCCTCTTTTTGTAGTCCGGTGTTTTGAACACCGCGAGGGGCGACCCAATTTCTATCATCCTACGT
>CALMDI010000354.1 GCA_937864975.1 uncultured Chloroflexota bacterium
TCCTCGCCGTCGCCATAATCGACCGTCGGCTTGAACAGGTCGCCGCTGCCGGGGCGCTCCCACGGCGGTAGTTCGTCCGGCGGCGCGACGACTTCGGGAGCCGCGCGCTGCTTTAAGGCGGCTTCGACATCCTTCTTGGTCACGCGCGCGCCGCGCCCGGTGCCCGCGATCTTCGACAGATCGAGCTGATGTTCCGCCGCCATACGCGCCACGACCGGCGTGACGTGCCCGACCGAGCCATTGCCGTTCGGCGCGTCGGCATCGCCTTCCGGCGGGTCGTTAAACGCATCCTCAATGGCGTCAGTAACCGCTTCGACTTCAGGCGCAACATCCGCGTCGGGCACCGAGTCGCCGGGCTGCCCGATCATCGCCAGCAGCGTGCCCTTCTCGACCGTCTGTCCCGCGTCCACGTAGACTTTGAGCAGGACGCCGTTCGCCGGAGCGGGAATTTCGGTATCGACCTTATCGGTGCTGATTTCAAGCAGCGGCTCGTACTCCGCGACGGACTCACCTTCCTGCTTCAGCCATTTGCTGACGGTGCCTTCGACCACGCTTTCGCCCAACTGCGGCATGACGACCTGAGTAGGCATGTTCGCCTCCTATCGAGCTATGAGAGATGAGCTTTGAGGGATGAGTAAAAGCAATGTAGTCCGAACGCCTTTACTCATGCCTCATCGCTCATTGCTCATTACTTCTTTAATACGCCGCGAGGTCACGGATGGCGGCGGCGATCTTGTCGGGATTGGGCATGAAATATTCCTGCATCGGGTGGCTGAACGGCACTCCCGGCACGTCCGGTCCGGTCAGCCGTTTGATCGGTCCGTCGAGATATTCGAATCCGTCGTCGCCCAGCACGGCGGCGACTTCCGCCGCGTAGCCCATCGTGTGCGTGTCCTCGTGAACGATGAGCGCCTTGCCGGTCTTTTTGACCGAGTTCACAATCGCGTCTTTATCCACAGGCAGCAGCGTACGCAAATCGATTACTTCCGCGTCGATGCCGTCTTCGCGCGCGACTTTTTCCGCCGCCTGCACCGCGTAATGCGCCATCATGCCGTAGGCGAACACCGAGAGGTCGCCGCCTTCACGCGCGATGCGCGCGGGTCCGATGGGTACCGTGTATTCGGCTTCCGGCACTTCGCCCTTGATCGAGCGGTAGCCTTTCTTTGGCTCCAGGTAGAGGACGGGATTCGGGTCGCGCACCGCGCTCTTGAGCAAGCCGCGCGCGTCGTAGGGCGTCGAGGGGACGACCACTTTCAAGCCGGGCGCGTGGGTGAAAAAGGCTTCAATACTCTGGCTGTGATAGAGACCGCCCGCGATGCCGCCGCCATAAGGCGCGCGAATGACCATTGGGACGAGCCACTGACCGTCCGAGCGGTAGTACATGCGTGAGACTTCGCTGATGATCTGGTTGAACGCAGGATGGATGAAATCGGCAAACTGGATTTCGCAGATCGGGCGCAGGTCGGCAAGCGCCGCGCCCATGCCGACGGCGACAATCGACAGTTCCGCCAGCGGCGAATCGACCACGCGCTCGCCGCCGTATTTCTCGTGCAAGCCGAGCGTCGCGCGAAAGACGCCGCCGCGCGGTCCCACGTCTTCGCCGGTGATGAATACACGCGGGTCGCGCGCCATCTCTTCGTCCATCGCCATGCGAACGGCGTCGATCAGGGTCATGATCGCCACGACTTAACCCTCCACCGGCGCGTAGACGTCGCCAAGCGCATCTTCCGCTGCCGGGAGCGGCGCGGCTTCGGCATCTGCCTGCGCCCTGTCCACCTCCGCGCGGGCGCGCGCTTCGTAAGCGTCGATCTTCGCCGGGTCGAGAAGTCCTTCGTCGGTCAAATAGCGCTGGAAACGCACAATCGGGTCTTTACGCTTCCACGCCTCGACTTCGTCGCGGCTGCGATAGCTGCGGTCGTCGTCGTCCGAGGAATGCGGCACCGGGCGATACGTTTTCGCCTCGACCAGCGTTGCCCCCTCGCCGCTGTAGGCGCGCTGAACGGCGTCCGCCATCACGTCGTACATCGCCAGCAAATCATTGCCGTCGACGATGACGCCTTTGACGCCGTAAGCGGAAGCGCGGTCAGCCACGTGCTCGACCGCCATTTGCGATTGAACCGGAACCGAAATCGCGTAGATGTTATTCTGCACGAGGCAGATGAACGGCAGTTGATGCACGCCCGCCCAGTTCATCCCCTCGTGCCACTCGCCCTGGCTGGTCGCGCCTTCGCCCAGGCACGTCAGCGCCAGACGCGGCTGCGTCGTGTCGTTCGGATCGACCAAGCCGCAGCGCTGCTTGTATTTGATGGCGAATGCCAGTCCCGCCGCCTGAGGCACCTGGGTCGCCACGGGCGCGGAACCGGAGACAATGTGGAGCGACCTGTTGCTGAAGTGACTCGGCATCTGCCGCCCACCGCTGCTCAGATCGGCTTGTTTCCCGTAGAGGCTCATCATGAAATCGGTCGGCGTCACGCCGACGGCGAGGACGAGCGCGAGGTCGCGGTAGTAGGGGTGCACGTAGTCGACGCCGCGATGGATGGCGAAGGCGGCGGCAACCTGCGCCGCCTCGTGTCCCATCGCGCTGATGTGAAAGGCAATCTTGCCCTGACGGTGGAGCATCCAGCTTCGCTCGTCCAGGCGGCGGCTGAGCAGCATGATCCAGAACATATCGAGCAACGTTTGCTCGCCAATCTGCGCCGAAGCTCGCGTCGCGGTATCGGTTGGCATCCCGGCTCCTTCCGCTGTCTCATCGACCGCCGCTCGGCGCCTAAAGTTCAACCAAATTGACGGTCTCGCTGCTCTCAGTATACCAAACCGTCGCGCCCGGCGTTTTACCGCGGCTCGGACAAGTTGTACGAATGGTCACGCCAAACCGGGGAACTCAAGGATGAACCGCGGGGCATGGAACGCACAGAGCCTTTTCGTCTGTCTCCTCCGCGCCCCCTGCGGTTCATCGGGATGTTGTGTGGATGCGAACGGGATCGTTTAATTCGGGACGGCGACGGCGAGAAGCTGCGCGTAGGGATAGCAGACTCGGCTGGTGCCATCGCTGGTCAGGCAGAAGTAATCTTCACCGACCTCGGCAACTCGCGTGCCTGTCTGCGAAACGGAGATTGCATCCCCGGTTGCCGCGACACGGACGCGGAACGTGAACTGGGAGTCGCTGTTGACGCGCGCCGCCAGGGACGTGAACATCGCTTGCAGCGTCGTGCCGCTGGCAACTTCCTGCTGGCTCACCGTCGGGCGATCCTGACCGAACACGACCACGAGGGCGACGATAGCCACCAGCAGGACGGCGATTGCCAGAATGTAATAGACGCGATCTCTCATCGTATTCTCCTAAGCATTCCTGATGAATGCGTATGATTGTACCGCAAACTCCTCAGCGCGCGTCAACTCGTCGTCCCGACGGAACGGCTTACGTACATGCCTCGACAGAGCGCGCGTACAGGTTAATTTCCACGCCGGGGCGGTCATACACGCCGTCACAGCGGACGAACATTTGCAGTAGCGCCGTCTCAAAATCGGCATAAGTCGATGGGCGCTGCTCCGGCATCGACGCGACCCAGACGCGCTCGCGGCGCGCCAGCAGAGCCAGATGCTCGGCTTTGCGCGCTTCCCAAGTCGCCGCGTCCGGCTCGGTCTGAACGACGAGGTATTCCAGCGCGATGGGCGAGTAATAGAACGAGGCGATTTTTTCGTATTCGCGCCCGCCCAACCCGTTGTCCGGCAGATAATTGACGACGACATCCTCGGCTTGCGCGCGCGGCTCCAGCTCCCGCGCGATCAGGTGCAGCGGAAAGACATACCGCGAGCCGTCGAGACCGTCTGTAATATCGGTGACAACCGTGTTCCAGATGCCAAACGCGACCCACAGCGCCAGCGCCAGCCGCGCGACGACGGGCTGCCAGCGCCGAAGCCGTTCCAGCCCAATCGCCATGATGAGCGCGAGCAGAATCCACAGGGCGATCAGATAGCGCAGGCGACCGCCGTGCATGATCCGCAAGACCTCGTTTGTCAGCAGCAGCAGCGCCAGCAGCACGAGCGTGATAAAAAGCAGCGCGCCCACGTTTCGCCGCCGCATCCACAGCGCCGCCGCGCCGAGCAGCACCAGCATCAACACGACATTGCCGTTGCTGAAATAGTAGACCAGCGCCCGCAGCGCATCCACAGCCGACAGCGCG
>CALMDI010000355.1 GCA_937864975.1 uncultured Chloroflexota bacterium
AGTGAAGCCGACGACCTGCATCCGTGCGTTGAGCACGATCACCAGTTCCGGCTCCGGCACCGACCACGTGGCGTCGTGCCGGATGCCGACAGCATCGCCGCTGCTGACCGCCTGATAACCGACCGCTTTCATAAACAGTTCCGGGCGCGCGGCGCTGTAGACGCGCGTGTAAATTGTGCTCTGGTTCGATTCGCGCTCGCGGGCTTCCTCGCTGCGCTTGTAGGTCACGCCTGCCGCCCAGATTTCCTCATGAGTCAGCGTCAGCCGTGGCGATGCCGTCGCGTCGCTAATCGGCTCGCCCTTCGCGCTTAACACAAGCTGCTCAATTTCGTCCGCATCAACAGACGCCAGCAGCCGTTCCAGCGAGAGCGATGAATCTGCCAGCGCGTAGATCGTGTCTCCAACGTGCAAACGCAGCTGCCTGCCGTCGTGCGAGAGAAACAGGGACTCGGTCATGGTGACTGCTCCGATGCTCAACAAAAACGCGAAAGAAGGCTCCCTTTAATGGCCTTACGCATAACTCAAGCAAGCTCAAACATCACGGCTTGAGGTGCCACGGCAGACCCGCGACCAGCAGAATGACTTCGTCTGCCACCTGCGCCACGCGCTGATTCGCCCGTCCGAGAGCGTCGCGAAAGAAGCGACCGAGCCTCGTCGGCGGTACGACGCCCATACCCACCTCATTTGTGACGATGAGCCACGTCCCCGCCGACGCCGACGCAAGCACGAGCAGCGCATCCACTTCCGCGAGCACCGCCGCCGTCACCTGTTCCTGCGCGCAGTCGTCCGGCAGATGCAGCAGTATGTTTGAAGCCAGCAGCGTCAGGCAGTCCAGCAGAACAAAATCATAATCGGACGTCTGAAATTCCGTCTCAATCGACACCGCCACGTTTTGCGGCGCTTCGAGCGTGTTCCAGTCTGCGGGGCGCTCGTCCCGGTGCCGCGCGATGCGCTCGCGCATTTCGTCGTCAAAGGCTTGCGCCGTTGCCACGTAGAGAACGCGCCGACCGTGCTCCGACGCATACCCTTCGGCATACGTGCTCTTACCGCTGCGCGCCCCGCCGAGAATGAAGATCAGTTTCGCCAAGACTCACCCTCGGCTGAGCACAATCAGCGCCATGAGTTCGGTGAGCACGCACAACGCACCATAAACGTCGCCCGTCAGCCCGCCGCCAAGCCGCCGAGCCGCCCAGTGACCGACGAGCCACACAAGGATCGGCACCAATAGAAAGGCGATCTGTGCCACGCCTCCTACAACGAGCGAAACGCCGAACACCGCGACAGCCGTAACACCCGTGGCGATCAGAATGTGCCGTATGGTCAGCCCTTCACGGAAGAGCGCGCCCAAGCCGCTCGACCGAGCGTAGGGAAAGCTCCAGATTGCCAGCACCATCGCCCAGCGTCCGAGCACAGGCGGGAGAACCAGCAGCAGCGGATCGACGTGCCGGAGCACGATCCACTTGCCGAGCAGCAGGACGACCAACCCGACCACCGCCCACGACCCCGCGCGGGGGTCGCGCATAATTTCGAGCCGCCGTTCGGGAGTCGTGGTCGCGAGCAGACCATCGCACGAATCCCCGAACCCGTCGAGGTGCAGCCCGCCGGTGACGACGATCCATGTACCGAGCACCAGCAGCGCCACCACGTCGCGTGAAAGCACGCCCGTGGACGCGACAACGGCAAGGAGAGCGCCGATGACCACCCCCACGACCGGGAAATAGGCGACCGCGCGCGCTGGCGTGCCCGGCGTGTGCCGCGTCGGGATGATTGTCAAAAACGCGAATGCCGTCTTGATGTCGTCTCGGATCATACGGGACCGCTCACTCCGGCGTCGTCAAATGTCGCCATCTCTTGCAGCGTTCGCATCGCCGCCTCGACCAGCGGCAGGGCGAGCAGCGCGCCCGTGCCCTCCCCCAGCCGAAGATCCAACGCCAGCAAGGGGGTCAGCCCAAGCCAGTCGAGCGCGACGGCGTGCCCCCGTTCCGCGCCACGGTGACCGGCGATCAGGTAATCGCGAACGCCCGGCTGCAACTGAATGGCAATGAGCGCCGCCGCCGTGCTGATGAGTCCGTCGAGCAGAACGGGCACGCGCGACGCCGCCGCGCCGACCATCAAGCCCGCCATCGCGCCGATCTCGAACCCGCCGACTTT
>CALMDI010000356.1 GCA_937864975.1 uncultured Chloroflexota bacterium
AGATGTCAGACTTTAACTTACCGTGATTGCTGGTTGCCTTGCTGTGGACGCGAAACCCCACCCTCTGCCTCCCTCCCGGAAATCGGGGAGGGAGAACCTGAGCCGTTACGCTCTACGTTTTCCCCTCCCTGAAATCGGGGAGGGGTGTCGAACTGCTCAGGGGGTCGCACCTTCGGTGCGACTGAAGTTCCCGCCTTTGGCGGGGAGCCCGCGCAAGTGAGACGGGGTGGGGTTGCCGAACTAGCAATCACAGTATGCCTGCCTGCTAACCGGCAATCAACGGAACGGAGGCGAATACAGCAGACCGCCGTTCGTCCACAAATCGTTCACGCCGCGCGCCAGCCCGAACACGGTGTCCGGTCCCAGATTGCGGTTGAAGATTTCGCCGTAATTGCCCACCTGACGGATCACGTTCACCATGAAGTCGTTGGCGATACCGAAGTACGAGCCCGATGGGTTGTTGTTCTGACCCAGGAAGCGCTGGATGTTCGGGTCTTCGCTGGTCAGGAACTCGTCGATGTTTTCGCTGGTGATCCCGAACTCTTCCGCCTGGATCAACCCATTGATCGTCCAGCGAACGATGTCCGCGAAGTTCGGATCAGACTGAGACGACAGCGGACCGAGGGGTTCCTTGCTCAACACCAAGTCCATAATTTGCAGCGCGCCGGGATCTGCCGCCGTTGCCTGGCGCGAGATCAAGCCGCTGATGTCAGTTGTCACGGCGTCGCAGCGTCCTTCGTTGAACGCCGACATGACCTGATCGAAGTCCTGGAACGTCTGAAGCGTGAAATCCAGCCCGCGCGAGTTCATCGCGTCGGTGATGTTGAGTTCGGTCGTCGTCCCGGCGTTCGTGCAGATCGTACCGCCTTCGAGGTCTTCAAGCGTCACGAACCCGGCATCCGCCATCGCCATCACGCCCTGACCATCGTAGAAAGTCGTCGGCGCGAAGGTCGCGCCCCACTCGGTGTCGCGGCTCAGTGTCCACGTGGAGTTACGCGAGATCATGTCCACTTCGCCGGAAGCCAGCACTGTCGGGCGCTCGGCAGCCGTGATCGGACGATACTCGACCGCGTTCGCGTCGCCCAGAACTGCCGCCGCCACCGCGCGGCAGATGTCCACGTCGAAGCCCGAAAACTCGCCCGCGTCGTTGACCGAGCCAAAACCGGGCAGCAGCGAATTCACGCCGCACACCAGACTGCCACGGTCAAGCACACGCTGCGTGATCGGTCCCACCTGGGCAACAAACGGCGTTGCCGTTGGGGCGGGCGTCGCCGTCGGGTCTTGCGCCCGAACGACCATGACACTCATCAGCGCCACCGCGACGATGAGCAGCAGTGAGACGATCCCATATCGATTACGCATAACCATCTCTCCTCGGGTTAAAACGTCGAAAAAGCGTCCGGCAGGAGCGCGAATTGGACATAATGGCTCTTGCAACCCCGGACGAGTAGTGAAGTAGTCTAACTTGCGAGGTTACGGTTGTCAAAATTCGGCGCGGACTAGGCTTGGCTGCGCCAGCCCGGAAACGTGTCGTCAAGCCTCTGGAGAATGAGCGCGCGGATTTCACCCGGCTCGGCGTGGCGACCGAGCGCCTGCTTGGAAAAGATCAGCTCGCCGTTGACGGTCAATTCAAACACGCCGCCGCGCGAGGGAATCAAGCGCCACGAGCCGATCAACGCTTCAAGCTCGCGCTCGCCGAGGATTTCGTCCGTCAAACTGACGGCACGCGCCGTATACTTTCAGGCGGCGCAGTATTCGAGCGTGATTTCAAGCAGCGGTCGCTGCATAAGCGCAAGCCTTTAGGGAGAGCAAACGTCGTCATGACGACTATAACAAATGGGCTGCTGGTCGGCAACGTCAGTTCACCTGAGGTCGAGAACCGTTGTCATCTTCCTCTCCCTAAATGGTAAATTCATGAATTTTTACGACGGTCAATATTGACGCTGCCCCGGTTCTCCCAAAGAATAAGAGGGGGAGCCAACATGCGAGGCGCGCGAATGGGTCAGATGGACGCAATCAAAACCGAGTATTTCCGAATGCGCGACAGCGGTCTGGACGCGAAAGTCGTCCTGACGCAGTTGCGCCCGGAAATCGTGCGCCTCGACGTCAAACAGCGCGAGCAGCTACTCGAACAGCTTCGCATCTGGGAAATCAGCAACGCGGCGGCAAGTGTGAAAGCCAAAAACGCGCCCCCAACCGGCGTGCCCATCAAACCGCTGCACCGGTCGCAGCATCCGAAATCATCCCATGACAGCGCCGTACCCGTTCCCGCGCCCAGCGAGCCGACCCAGGTCATGTGCCCGCACTGCGACCGGATGAATCGTGCCGACGACGTCTTTTGCTATTCCTGCGGGCAGCTTCTCACGATGGAACGAGGGCTGTTCGACACGCGCAACTTTTCCGACGCGGCGGATGAGTTTCGCAGTGACGAGTTTTTCGGCGCCGACACCACCCTGATCCTGCTGGTCAAGGATACGCAGGATACCGTCAAGTTCCGCCCGCAGGATCGCAGGCACGAGATTATCGTCGGGCGTATCGCGGGTGGCACCATGAAGCCCGACATCGATCTCTCGGCGCATCGCGCGGGAGAGCTTGGCGTCTCGCGCCTTCACGTCAGCATGACCTACAACGAAAAGCACCGCACGCTCAGCGCGTCCGACCTCGGCAGCGCGAACGGCACGTTCATCAACGGGCAGCGGCTGCACCCCGAAGAAGTCCGCGTCCTGCGCCACGGCGACGAACTGCGCCTCGGCAAGCTGGTGCTGATTATCTACTTCCAGCATCAGAGATCCGAAAACGGCGCGTCGACCAGCCGGTAGCGACGAATCGAAACCGGTGGGGCTGCCACCGGTTGATAAGTCCTTATTGAATTGTCAGCAGTCCGCTCGTCGGTTCTAACGCACCGATGCGGGTCCCTCTTCATAAAAGCTGAGTCCGGGTATGAAATACTTCCCCGTGGCGATCAAACGGTATGCCTCTTCCGGCAGTTCCCCGTTCGCTTCCAGCGCCGCCAGCGCGCTGCCCCGGATCACCGGAATCTCGTCCCCCGGA
>CALMDI010000357.1 GCA_937864975.1 uncultured Chloroflexota bacterium
TTTCCAGGTTCTCCCTCCCCGATTTCGGGGAGGGAGACAGAGGGTGGGGTTTCGCGTCAGAACTAGCAATCAAGGTACCTTTGTCTGTCGGGAGCAATGCTATGACGGATCCATCGATAACGGCTGTCCGAGCGCGCAGCCTCGGCATTCCCTTTGACGGCATCCCCGCGCTTCTGAACGCGATTACCGACGTCGAAGGGGTGCTGGTCGGACACACGACGATTATCCGCGGTGAAGGCGCGCTCCGGGTTGGCGAAGGTCCGGTACGCACCGGCGTCACGGTGATTTTACCGCGCGGTCACGTGTATGATCCAGTATTCGCCGCCTGGTATTCGTTCAACGGGAATGGCGAAATGACGGGGACAACCTGGGTCGAAGAATCGGGGTTTCTGGAAGGTCCGATTGGTCTCACGAATACCCACAGCGTCGGCGTCGTGCGCGACGCGATTGTCCGCTGGCAGCACGAGCGTGGACTTTATGACCCGCTGACGTCGGGTCTCTACTGGATGATGCCTGTGGTTGCCGAAACATACGATGGATTCCTGAACGACATCAACGGGCAGCATGTCAAACCGGAGCATGTCTATGCGGCGCTCGATGACGCCGCGTCCGGTGCGGTCGAGGAGGGCTGCGTAGGCGGCGGCACAGGCATGATCTGTCACGGCTTCAAAGGAGGTATTGGCTCCGCATCTCGCATAGCGGCGATTGCGGAATGCCGGTATACCGTCGGCGTCCTCGTCCAGGCGAACCACGGGCGGCGCGCTCAACTGACCATCGCGGGTGTTCCCGTTGGACAGGAAATCGACGAGCCAGAAATGCGGCAAGTTCCATTCGGGAACGCGGGAGCAGGCTCTATTATTGTGATTGTCGCCACCGATGCGCCGCTGCTGCCGCACCAACTGAAGCGGCTAACGCGCCGGGTGCCGTTAGGTATCGGACGGGTCGGCGGGGTCGGTGAGCACAATTCGGGGGATATTTTCCTCGCATTTTCCACAGCCAACGCGGGGGCTGCGCGCCGCCGCGGGGTCGCATCGCTCGAAATGCTGTCCAATGATGAAATGACGCCGTTATTTGACGCAACGGTTCAGGCGACAGAAGAAGCGATTGTGAACGCGCTTATCGCGGCGAAGACGATGACAGGCGTTAATGGCAACACTGTCGAGGCGCTTCCACAGGATCGATTGCGAGCCATTCTGAAGAAACACCATCGACTTGCCATGACCCGATAGCATTTCAGCTTCGCCACAAAATCCCCAATTTTTCATTCGCTACTCACAAAGCTGGTTATAATATGACTTGTAATGCTTAATCGTGTGTCGGTTCCAGATCCAACACTCAATAGGAGCTAGCGCTGAGTCGAAACAAGCAACCTCACCGGGCGGCTTCCCTGATCGTGCTGGCTCTGTCATTCGCCCTCGGCTTTGGTTTCGCCGGGGAAAGTCTGGCGCAGGAGGGCGAGCCGATCCAGCTTACCGGCGTGGTCGAGTCGGTGAGCGGGGCGATGCTGGTTGTAAGCCAGCAGCGGGTCGATATCTCCGCCGTGGAAGTGCTCGCGCCATTTCAGGCAGGGATGCAGGTCACGGTGAGCGGACGACTGATGCCAGACGGACTCCTCGTCGCCTCCAATATCGTTATCTTTACGGGACCGGCTGACACAACTACGTCGCCCTTGCTGACCACGGTGACACCGCCTCTTGACGCGGGACGGTGCCCGCAGGACAGCCGCTTCTGGAGCGGCTCAACCGAGGGCTGGCCCGTGACAAGCCTGATGCTGGGCGGGCAGACCTATTCCGCAGACGAGTTGCTGGACATTCTGAACACAGCCGTTAACGGCGATGCCAGCCGCCGGCTTGCCCGCTCGCTGATTACCGCCAAGCTGAATATTGCGGCGGGCACGCTCGCGGAGCCGATTGTCGACAGCGTCAACCAGGCGGATATGCTGCTGAGCCAGTTTCCGGGGAAGCTGCCGTTTGACGTTCTGCCAACCGATGAACATGGGCCCGCGATGGTTACGGAAGCAGAGGTTCTGGATAGCTATAATTTCCGTCTCATGACGCCCGGCTGCGCTGCCAGCGCCGCACCCACTGCGAACCCCGTTAATCCGGGTACGGGCTTAACAGGCGACTACTTCGATAACGAAGACCTGACAGATTTACTGTTCACGCGAACGGATCCCACCGTCAATTTCAGCTGGGGTCACAGCGCGCCTCAAAGTGGTATGGGCACGGCGACCTTCTCGGAACGCTGGACGGGCTACGTCGTGCCGCTGTACAGCGAAACCTACACCTTCTATACGTACTCGGACGACGGCGTCCGGCTGTGGGTGAACGACCAGCAGCTTATCGACAACTGGACGCGGCACGCGCCGACGGAAAATCGCGGCACGATTACGCTTCAGGCAGGACAGCCCTACCGTATCCGGCTGGAGCATTACGAGGATGGCGGTGGCGCGCTGATCCAATTGTCCTGGTCGAGCGCGCGGCAGCCCAGAGAGATTGTTCCGCAGAGCCAGTTGCTCCCCGCATCGGCTCTGAGTAACCCGACCCCGGCGCCCACTGTGCCGAGCGTGACGAGCGCGCCCACCGTGCCGAGTGCGGCGGCAGGGACGGGTACAGGGCTTTTCGGCGAATACTTCGACGATAGTAACTTGACAAACCTCCTCTTTCTCCGACTCGATCCAGAGATCAATTTCAACTGGGGTCGGGGTGCGCCCCAGAGGCGCATGGGCACCGAGACCTTCTCGGAGCGCTGGACGGGCTACGTCGTGCCGCTGTACAGTGAAACGTACACCTTTTACACTTATTCCGATGACGGTGTGCGCCTGTGGGTGAACGACCAGCAGCTTATCGACAACTGGACGCGGCACGCGCCGACGGAAAATCGCGGCACGATTACGCT
>CALMDI010000358.1 GCA_937864975.1 uncultured Chloroflexota bacterium
CAACACGCGCGGGGTTCCCGCCTTTGGCGGGAACTTCGGTTTGCCCCGTTCGCGCCGCTTTAGCGGCGTCTAGACCCAACCGCCTACGGCGGTTGGGCGAACGCGGGCACAACCGCTCCGCAGTCGGCGCAAAGCGCCAACCCCCTGAGCGGGACAGAGAAACAGAGGGTGTTTTTGAATAAGCTCAGGTAGAGGATTTATCCTCTGCGGAGAGCAGGACGCGCGAGGCGGGCGCGCGGTAGAAGCGATACGGCTTGCCTTCCGCGACCGCCAGAAACACAGGCTTGCTCACCGTGATGTCGATGCCGTCCACGCGCAGTAAATACTGCGCCACGCGCCCGGCGACGCGAATCGTGTGATGGACGCTGCCGCTCACCGACGCCACCTCGCCAGCGCGAATATCCGCGTTCAGGCGCAGCCAGTTCCGGGCGAGAATACCGGTCAGCGCGGCATTGCAGATCGTGACCCCGATGCCGACCAGCAGCAAAATCGGTGAGTTGTTCCGCTGGCTCAGGAAGACGATCAGCGCCGCCGCGAAGCCAATCAGAAGAATAATCCCCATTCCGATCAGCACCGAGCGCCCTCGAAGCTGGCGCAGGCGCTCCAACTGCCGCGCGCTCAGGCGTCCTTCGCGGTTGCGGGCGAGGTCGTCAGTGTCGAAATTCAACGCTTCCATCAGGCGAGCGGCAGCGGCTTCATGGGACATGAAATCGACCCTGCGAGAGTAAGCATGACGCGCATTATAGAACGAAGCGAGCGCGTTGAAGGCACCAAATTTCGTCATTCATTAGGAACCAGAAAACTAATTTGGTAGAATAGGCTTATCGTTGAATGATATAGGGTGATGAACGATGAAACGCAAGGTGATTATTGTTAGCCTTATCGCTCTTCTCTCTTTAGTCGCGGGACTGGTTTTCGCCGGGGACGTCATCAACGGTGGACCGGACGCTGATAACATCACAGGCAGCGAGAGCAACGACTATATCGACGGCAACGGCGGTCGTGACAACATCCGCGGTTTGGGTGGACGTGACGAGATCTACGGGGATGGCGGTCGAGACACGATCCACGCGGGTGGCGGCGCGGATACCGTCTACGGCGGCGCCGACAATGATCGCCTTTTCGGTCAAGCCGCTGGAGACACCATTTACGGCGGTCCTGGCGACGATTATATCGACGGTGGCGGCGGGACGGATTCGTGTATCGACACGGAAGGCGTCAACACGTTCGTCGACTGCGAGCCATAGAACGAAACTCGCAGTACACCCGAAAGCGGACGGAGGGCATAAATCGCCCTCCGTTTTTGTTTGTCTGCCCACGCGCTGTAATCTTCCCTACCCGTGCTGACCGTGCCCGTCGGCGGGTAACTATGCTATCCTTAGCGCATGTGCAGACGCCCTGCCAGAGCGCCGCACGAAGACTGAGGGCAGGACTGCTTGACCCAAACGGAA
>CALMDI010000359.1 GCA_937864975.1 uncultured Chloroflexota bacterium
CGAAGATGACCGGCTACGAAGCCTGCCGCCAGATCAAGACGATGGAGGATTTCAAAGACGTGCCGGTGGTGTTTCTCTCGGCGAAGGGGCAGGACGAGGAAGTGCATACAGGGATCGAGGTCGGCGCGGTGGCGTACATTCTGAAGCCGTTTGCGCCGGACGAACTCACGCAGCGTGTGAGCGACATTTTAGAGCAGGTGAGCGCGAGCGGCACCACTGCCGCACAGGATTAGCATGAGCGCGTTTGCGGTCGGTAGCGATCTCATTCATTACGAGGTGCTGGGGCGCGGGCGTCAGGTCGTGTTCGTTCACGGCTGGATCGGCTCGTGGCGCTACTGGATTCCGACGCTTCAGCAGCTTCAGGCAAAATATCGCGTCTACGCGCTTGACTTGTACGGCTTTGGCGACACCGCCAAGAACGCCAATAAATACACGCTGGAACATCAGATCGAACTGCTGGCAGACTTCATGCGCGAGTTGGGGATGCCCAAAGCCGCGTTCGTCGGGCACGGGTTGGGCGCGCTCGTCGTGGCGGAATTCGCGCGCCGCTATCCCGACCGCGTGCCGCGCCTGATGCTGATCGACGCGCCCCTGTTCGACCCCGGCGACCTCGACCGCCGCGTGCCGCAGGCGCGCAAGGGGATGCCATCGACCGGAACGCTTCCAAATATTCCCTCCATGCCACCAGGCGTAGATTCCTCGAAAGCAGCGCAGGAGCACGCCGCTGTAAAATCCATGACACCCTCTCCGGGAACCGGAAAACTCAAGGCGCTGACCGCGAATCGGGCGACCATTGCCGCGCTGGTCGATCAGATGCGCGTGGACGCGGCTGCCAAAACGCCCGCGCCCTTGCCGATCGAACTGGCGAAACCGGCAGCGCCCGCGTCTATGGAAGCGCCGAGATCAGCGCCAACCGCGATGGAGACCGCCGAACATCCCCGGTTGATTTTCGCGTCAAATGAAAATCCGCTGGAACCCATTTTGACGGACGGCGAAGCGCTGCTGGCGAAGGCGTTCAAAAAGTCCGAGCCGGAATATGGCAAGCTTCACGTCGATGTGGCGAAGTCCGACCCGCGCGCGATTCGTGAGGTCAGCAGCACCTTTGACTCTGGGCGGATGGTCGACACGCTGCGTTTGCTGACCATGCCCGTCGCGGTGGTGCATGGCATGGACGACCCGATCATTTCTCCACCTTCTGATGCCGTCTGGCAGTACGTGACGACGGACAAGGAAAATCTGCTTGTGCCGATTCCGCTGCCGAACGTGCGCCACTTCCCCATGCTGGAATACGATCTGTTTCCGCGCCTGCTCACCGACTTCCTCGAAGCGCCTGATGTAAGCAGACTCGAAATCAAAGAGCGCTGGAAACGTCGCTCGCGATAGAGACTACGAGGGGTAGGCGGCATTTCCGCGCTATACTTCGTTCCCTGCCTTCCTCACCCCGGAGCCTGCTTCCTTGCCCGATAGAGCACTGATCTTCGCGAACGGTGACATCAACGACGGTCGGATGGTGCGGCGCGCGCTGGATGGAGCGCGTGACGGCACATTCGTGATCGCGGCAGACGGCGGCGCGCGGATTGCCCGGCACTATGGCTTGCCCATTGACCTGGTGATCGGGGATATGGACTCGATCAGCGCGGACGATTTGAACGCGCTGGCGGCAAACGGCGTCACGGTTGAGCGCTTCCCGGTGCATAAGAATGAGACCGATCTCGAACTGGCGCTGAACCGCGCCGTTGAAAATGGCGCGCGCTGGATTCGTGTCGTCGGCGGTCTCGGCGACCGTCTGGATCAGACGTTGAGCAACGTCTACCTGCTGGCGCTGCCCGCGCTGCAAGGGGTAGATGCCGCGCTCGTCGCGGGCAACAGCGAGACGCGACTGCTTCTGCCCGGCGAGTCAACCGTATCCGGCGCGGCAGGCGATACCGTGTCACTCATCCCGCTCAGCGGCATCGCGCGCGGGGTTCGCACGGAAAACCTGTACTACCCGCTGAACGACGAAGACCTGCTTTTTGGTCCGGCGCGCGGCGTGAGCAACGTCATGACCGGCGAGACGGCACGAGTCTCATTCCGCGAGGGGACGCTGCTGCTGGTGCATACGCTGGGGCGCGCCTGATGAGCACGATCACGGTTCGCAAGCGCAACCATCGGGGCGAACCCGTTTGGGAGTACACCGGAGAAGTGATTGAGCGCGGCGCTACGTGGGTCTGCCTCGCGGCGTTGTTTAACGGTAAAGAAGGTGAAATCCATTTTCTCACCTTCCGACGCGGCGACCTGTTTACGGAGTGGTTTTATACGGATCGCTGGTATAACGTCTTTGAAGTCCACGACGGCGAGAGTCCGCGGGTCAAGGGCTGGTACTGCAATGTGACGCGCCCCGCCATGATCGCCGAGGATACCGTTGCCGCCGATGATCTGGCGCTCGACCTGATTATCAGCCCAACCGGGCAAATGATGCTGTTGGATGAGGACGAATTTGAAGCGCTCAATCTGTCGCCGGAAGATCGCGCGTCGGCGCTGGCGGCGGTCGCTGCGCTGCGCGAGGCAGTCTCCGCGCGCCTCCCGCCCTTCGACAGGATTGAGCGAAAAAGAGGTGCGAGGACTGAGTGCTGAGTGAACGGAAATTAGAAGTTTATTGTCATTCGCGTTCGGTTTTTACTCGAACCTCAGTCCTCGCACCTCGCACCTTCTTTTACTCAAAGCTCATACCTCATTCCTCAAACCTACTCTTTATCCGGTCGAATGAGCAGCACCGGAACCCCCGCGCACTGCATCACCTGGTTGGCGGTACTCCCGAACAGGAAGCGCACCAGCCCGCTGCGACCGTGGGTGCTCATCACCACCAGATCGACATTTTCGTTATTCACAAAGTCACAGATCAGATGCGCGACCCCGACCCCTTCGGTCAGGTGCGTCCGAACCGTGAAGTTTTCCTGACGCAGCTCGGTACGCAGCCCGATGAGATATTGTTTCATCTGCTCGCGCGCCTGCTGAATTTGCTCGTCCTGACCCGCGAGCACAATCTCTGGCGTGTACTCGCTGGCAGGGGGACGGAAGATGTGCAGCAGAATGAGTTCGGAGCCGTTGGCGCGGGCGATATCGACCGCGTGGGGGATGGCGCGCGCCGCCCAGCCGGAACCGTCGAGCGGGACGACGATCTTCTTGTAACGGCGGTGTTCGGTCATGGTCGTCTCCTTTCAGGCGATTGTAACACGGCGCTCGTGACGCCGCCGAAATGCTCCGGGAGCGATCATGTCCCGATCAGGACATCGCCTCCAGGTTAACCGCTCTCATGATTGAC
>CALMDI010000360.1 GCA_937864975.1 uncultured Chloroflexota bacterium
CGCTTACCGCCGTCCCCGGGGTGTCCGGATCGGGCAAGAGCACCCTGCTGCACGACGTGATCTACCGGAACCTCGAGGGGAAGCTCCGCGGGGGGCACTCGGCCAAGTCACACCTGGGCGAGGAGGTCGGCCGGGTCGAGGCGATCACCGGCTGGGAGATTCTCCAGGACGTGCTGCTGATCGACCAGTCGCCCATCGGCCGGTCGCCCCGGTCCAATCCGATCACCTACATCAAGGCCTTCGACGAGATCCGGGAGCTGTTCGCCTCGCAGCCCCTCGCCCGGCAGCGCAAGTACTCCGCCAGCACCTTCTCCTTCAACATGCCGGGGGGGCGCTGCGAGGAGTGCGAGGGCGCGGGTCACGTCCAGGTGGAGATGGTGTTTCTGGCGGACGTGTTCGTTCCCTGCGAGTGCTGTGGCGGCAGCCGCTACCGGCGCGACGTGCTCGACGTGCGGATTCACGGGCGCTCGATCGCCGACGTGCGAACACTGCTCAATCCTCGGCACAAACGGAAGAACCTCGGGAAGCATATCACACAGCTCGATCCGAAAAAACGTTTCGGACCGGGAGAGAGGTGGCGAGCAAAGCAAAGAGAACCGTCGCCGCGCCCCACGCGATCATCGGCCGGTTGGAGAAGAGGCCCATTCGAACGAGCGGCTCCCGCTCGGAGCGGAGGTGCAGCGCCAGGAAGAAATAGCCCAGCAGCCCGGCACCCGCGGTGTACAGCAGCCCGGTCGTCGGCGGCTGTTTGGAGAGCACGAAGAACACCATCACCGCCATAAAGACGAACACCAGCGTCATGCCGATACGCATGGCGAAAAACGACGCCGGAGCCAGCGTCATGCCCGCCAGGTCGATCAACCGGCGGGCGTCCTCTAACTGCTTCTCCGGTGTAAAGCGTATCGTCAGGTCGGCAATGCCCCGCGCCAGCGGCAGCAGGATGCGGTCTTTGAACGACAGCGACAGCTCGATTTCTTCAAGCGAGCTGGGCAGCTCGCGCTCGCCGTAGAGCGCCAGACGCTCTTGCAGCGGGTCGCGGCTTCGGTCTTCCTTTAAGCCGACGTAGATCAGAGCTACGAAGATCGCCACACCAGCGACAATCGCAATCGGAAGAGTCATTGGGGCGAAACTCCTTAAATCTGGATATCGACGATTTTCTGAATCAGGGCGCTGCCGATGCCGATCATGATGAGACCGATGGCGAGCATGGGCCAGCCGCAGCCGCGATTCGTGAACAGCAAGCCGACGTAACCGGGGTTGATCGTGTTCAGGAACACTGCCAGCACAATCGGCAAGCCGCTGATGAGATAGCCCGTCATGCGTCCCTGAGCGGTCAGCACGCGAACCTCGCCTTTGAGCTTGATGCGCTCGCGGATCGTATGGCTGATAACGTCCAGAATTTCCGCGAGATTACCGCCGACTTCGCGCTGAATGTTGACCGCCGTCAGGACGAGGTCGAGGTCTTCACTTTCGACGCGGTTGAGCAGGTGCTGGAACGAGTCTTCCATGTTGATGCCAAGCTGGACTTCCTGCACCACGCGCTTGAACTCGGTCGCGGTCGGCTCTGGCGCGTCGCGAGAGATTGCTTCCATCGACTGAAGCACGCTGTACCCCGCGCGCAGCGCGTTCACCCACAAGCCGAGGGTGTCTGCAAGCTGGTTCTCGAAGCGCGTCAGGCGGCGCGCGGTCAGGCGGGCGATGACAATGCGCGGCGCAAAGAAGCCGACGAACGCGCCCACGACCGCCATCACGATTTGCCCCGGAAACAGCACGATGTAGGCGACGATGAAAAAGCCAATCGTCGACAGGACGTGCAGAATGGCATATTCCGCGACCGTAATTTTCACGTCGGCGCGGGAAAGCGCCTGTCGCCACTTCTGACCGATCGGGCGATCCGCCAGGGCTTCGTTGAGCTTGTCCTTGAACGTCGGACCCTGCGCTTCTTTCTCGGCTTCGACGTCTTCCAGATCGAGGAAAGGCGAATAGGTCTGGTCGAAGCTGCTCAGCCGCTCTTCGATCTCATCCTTGCGTCGTCGTATACTGACAATGCCGATGACCACGATCACGACCGCAATCAGGGCGGCGCCGATGACGATGAAAATAGGGTCAATGCTCATTCTGGACTCAACTCCGACTGCTCATGGTAAACAGAGTGCTGAGTACGGAGTGCACAGTGCTGAGTGCAAATGGAAACTCGGATGCCCTTTTCTTCGCACTCAGCACTTCGCACTCAGCACATTAATACGACTTGCCGACACCAAAGACCGACGGCGGCAGGTAAATGCCCGCGGCTTCGATCCGGTCGGTGAACTTGGGACGGATACCGGTGGGGCGAATGCGCCCGACGATCTTGCCGCTTTCAATGCCGGTCTGCTCGAACTCGAAGATATCCGACATGGTAATCATGTCGCCTTCCATCCCCTGCACTTCGGTGATTTTGGTGACCTTACGCGAGCCGTCGCGCATACGCTCCTGATGAGCGATCACGTCCACCGCCGAAGCGATTTGCTCGCGAATAGCGCGCACGGGCAAATCCATGCCCGCCATCAGGCACATGACTTCCAGACGCGCAATCGTGTCGCGCGGGCTGTTGGAGTGCGCCGTTGTCAGCGAGCCGTCGTGACCCGTGTTCATCGCCTGGAGCATGTCGAGCGCTTCGCCGCTGCGGCACTCGCCGACGACGATACGGTCGGGACGCATACGCAGGCTGTTCACCACCAGGTCCTGAATGGAGACCACGCCTTTGCCTTCAATGTTCGCCGGGCGACTTTCGAGGGTGACGACGTGTTCCTGACGGAGTTGAAGCTCGGCGGCGTTTTCGATGGTGACGATGCGCTCGTCGTTGGGAATGAAGCCCGACAGCACGTTGAGAAGGGTCGTCTTGCCGGAGCCGGTGCCGCCGGACACGATCATGTTCAGGCGCGAGATGACGCAGGCGCGCAGGAATTCGGCGATTTCCTTCGTGATCGAGCCGAAACGAATCAGGTCTTCAATCGTCAGCGGTTTCTTGAAGAATTTACGAATGGTGATCGTTGGACCCACCAGCGCAATCGGGCGAATTACCGCGTTCACGCGCGAGCCATTGGGCAGACGCGCGTCCACCAGCGGCGAGCTTTCGTCCACGCGGCGTCCGAGCGGCGCGACAATACGATCCAGAATTCGTAAGACGTGGTCGTCATCTTCAAAGGCGACATTCGCGCGTGTGAGGTTGCCTTTACGCTCCACGAAGATATTCTTGGGACCGTTGACCATGATTTCGGTGATGGTGTCGTCCGCGAGCAGCGTTTCCAGCGGTCCAAAACCCAGAATTTCCGCGACAATCGATTCAAACAGGCGCTGCCGTTCCGCGCGCGACAGGACCATGCTCTCTTCGGCGAGGATGGCGTTGAATAGCTCCTCAATCGTGGCACGAACTTCCGACCGCCGCGTGAGATCCATCGACTGGTCGAGTTCCGACAGCAGGCGATTCTGAACGCGCGATTTCAGATCATGATAGGAATTGGTATTCGCCGCCGCGGGACGTTCGGTGCCCACCGCCTGACGGCGCATCCGCATCTGGGCAAGCTTCGAGTCGTCGGCTTCGGGTTCGGAGGACGTCTGGCTGAGACCCCGGGCGAAGGCGCTTTCCGCGGGCGGTGGTGTTGGCGTGCCCGACCCCCCGGCGCTGCTTCCGCCTTTCTCAATACGTTTCAATAGCGACATAAACCCCGCCCTCCGAATCAAAAAACGTAAAACTGGACTTAGTATTAAGGTACTCCGGTTTCTTTATTTACTTCCTTGAGGCTTTTCAAATTTTCGAGGCACTTTTGATGCGTAATACAACGGCGGGAGAGCTGTCAGGGGTCTTCGCTTAGACTCCCTGGGCAGTTCCCCCGCCGTTGGATTGAGTACGAAGGCTCGAATTTAGCGCGAGGCTCTGCCGAGGCGCAGGAACCCCGATTTTTTCTTCGGGGCTGCCGCCATCTCCATATCCTTATCGTCCTGCTGTACGAGGCTGAAGAAGATTTTATCCGCCAGTTCGATCATCTCGCGGATCGGCGAGCGATTGCGCTCGCGCTGCGAGGCGATCACCGGAACGCCGCGGTTGAGCGCGCTCATGACCGTGCGTTCGTCCGCCGGGATTTTCCCCTGAATCGGATGCTTCAGGTGCTTCTCGATGATTTCCGAGGGGATTGTGAGGCGCTGCCGTGCGCGCTCATCCTCGGTGCGGTTGAGGATGAACATCGTCTTGTTCGCCGAGTAGTTGAGCTTGTCGAAAAGTTCCAGCACGAACTTGGCGTTCTTGACGCCCGATAGCGTTGGCGTTGCCACCAGCACGATTTTCGCCGCCAGATCCATCAGCGCAATCACCATCTCGCTGAGATGCGAGCTGGTATCGACGACGATGAAATCGTACTGATGCGAGACTTTATCGAGGATGCTTGCCAGCGCGGCGGGATTCGCTTCGACGTCGTCCGCGTATTCCGGGCGCGAGGGACCGAGCAGAACTTTCAAGCCGCTCTCGTGCGTGGCAAGGCTGTTATCGAAAAATTCGACGTCCACGTCGTCCACCTGGCTGACCAGGTCGGCAAGCGTGGACTGCGCTTGCAGCTTGAGGAAAACGCCGACATCGCCAAACTGCGTGTCGGCGTCCACCAGCAGCACCTTGATACCCTTCTTCATCAAGCCGGAGGCGAGGTTTGTGGCGATGGTGGTGGTACCGGCACCACCCTGCGGGCTGTAGACGACGATGATGTGTCCGCCGCGCTTCTCGCCCACATTTAAATGCGCTACCCGACGCATGTCGAGCGCGTGACCATCCTCCAGAATGCGGTATTGTTCCGCAATCGGCTTGTTGCGCGCGTAGACGGTACGAATCGTATTGTAAAGCTCGTCCGTGTCAATCGGCTTGGTCAGGAAGTTCCGCGCGCCTGCCAGCATCGCTTTGCGTAGATAGTCCGGGTCATTCTGCACCGACATCATGACGACGGCAGCCGTCGGCACCGCTTTGGTGATCTCGCTGGTTGCCTGGATGCCGTCCATGTCCGGCATGTTGATGTCCATGATGATGATGTCGGGGCGCATTTCTTTCGCCATCGTCACGGCTTCGCGCCCGTTGCCGAACGAGCCGACCACCTTGAAGTCTGGCTCGAACGCCAGCAGCTTCTTGATGTTCTCTCGTGTTTCCGGGATGTCATCCACCAGCATGATGGTGATGACGTCGCCGTCGCCCTGCGGAATGTTGGATGCTGACTTCATTCGCTGTCCTGCTCTCGACTAAATGTTACGCTTCGATTGCGCGCCGCGCTTATGGCGCTGCCTCGGCGTCCTCAAGCGCGATCTGCTCGCCCGCGATCAATTGACGGATGCTGCGGATGGCGGGTTCAATCGCGTACGGGCGCTTCACCGGAACCGTGATGTTGAACTCGTTCATCAGATAGTCCAGGGTGACCGGCGTGGTCGGCACGCGCGACGTATCGGTTGCCGAGCGCAGCGCCAGCGTGATCGGAATGCGGGCTTCGACCGCCCATGCCAGCACCACCGCATCCTGCGGCGGCACGCCCAGCGTGATGATGTCCGGGCGCGGCGGCGTCGGGGTGGGTGGCAGCGGCGTGCCGCTGTCATCGGTTTCGCCCTCCACCGGTACCGGCGTCGGCGTTGGCGGTATGCCGATGAAGCGCCCGTCCGTGGGGAAGTTGCCTACGTGGACGACAAACGCTTCCTGGATCGTGCGTTGTGTGACCAGCCGTGGGCGCTGCTGCTCCGACGGGCTGACGATCATCGGACCGAGCGCGCTCGTTTCAGGACGCCCTGGAACCGCTTCGAGGAAGTTAATGTCGCCTTCCTCGGTGATCGTGAACAGGGTGTTTTCGTTCGGGACGATGCTCTGGAAGATTTCGTCCACGTCCACGAACAACATCGACATAATCACGTCGACGCGGTCGCCGTCCTGCACCGCGTAGGCGACACTCGTCAGACGATCCATCGGGATGGCGACCGCGACGAGATTGCTCGGCAAAATCGCGGCGGCGTCCGAGCCGACGCGCGCGATGTCCGTCAGGTCTTCGACGACGAGATTCGAGAGAATCGGCTGCTCGCGGTAGATATCGGTACGGGCGATCATGCCGATCACGTCCTCAAGATTCGTGATCGCGTTAAACGGCACCAAATCCTTCGGGTAAGGAGCCAGCGTGATCGCGTTCGGTGGAATGCGGAAGCCGCGCGGCAAGTCCTGTACCGCGATCACAATCTCGACCAGTTCCAGCGGCGTCGCCGTTGGCAGCGCCGTCGCTTCAGGACCCTGCACAACCTGCGTCGGTCCGGTGACGACCGCCTGGGGCGCTGGCTGTGTGAGCTGCGGAAGCAGAACCGCCACGACGACGGCGATAAGGACAATCAGGATAATCAGGACAATCAATAAGCGCGTACGTCCCATAAAGCCTCCAAGTGCAATGCGAAGTGCCCATCCCTGACTGCTGCTCCGGCGCCTGGCACGAGACGCACAAGCTGTTTAGGCTTAAGGATAGTGTAATGAAGTCCTTCTATTCATAGCCTAAACGTTTGGGACGACATTCGGAATTCGTCCGAAGGTTCCGTCGTTCAAGACGAATCTGCGGTGACTGGGTGGTTATGCGGCGTCGTCACTGACCGGCAGTTCGACGCGCACCTGCGTGCCATCCGTCTCGTTGCTTTGAACGGCAATGCTTCCCTTAACCAGTTCGTACTTCTCTCGCAGGGTGATTAATCCCTGAATACGACCGTCGGCGTAGACGCCTTCACCCTGGAAGGCGGCTTCGGCGTCGAAGCCCTTGCCGTTGTCCTCGACCATCGCGCGGATGCGATTGCCCGACATATCGAGGCGGATCGACAGCTCGGTCGCGCTGGCATAATCGCGGGCGTGCCCCATCAACTCCTGAACGGCGCGAAACAGCATGACCTCCCGGTGCGTTTCCAGGCGGCGCTCCTCACCCATGATGTCCAGTCGAACCTCGATGTCATTTTTCTCGCGGAACGAGTCGACATAGCGGCGAATGGTCGGCACGATGCCCAGGTCGTCCAGCATCATCGGGCGAAGATCGAAGATGAAGTCGCGCACCTTCTGGAAGGTGACGCTGGCGTTGTTCTTGAGGACGTCCAGTTCTTCGGCGGCGCGGGCGGGGTTGCGGTCGAACAGACGCTGGCAGATTTCTGCCTGAAGGATGAAATTGGTCAGCGACTGCGCCGGACCGTCGTGCATCTGGCGCGCCAGCCGCTGCCGCTCCTCCTCCTGCGCCTGAATTACGCGCACGATGTTCAACCCGGTCTGTGGAGCGCCATTGTCCTCGCCTGCTTGCAGCGTTGCAGAGCCTTGAAGGCGGTTCATCAGCTTCATGAGCAGCACCTGTTCCTGCTCCAGATGCTCGCGGGTCGCCTGAAACTTCTCAAGCTGCCCGCGCATCGTCGTCAGGCGGAAGCGCGCGTCGAGCGCCTCGTCGTACTTGGCGCGAATATCCTGACGCGGCACCGTTTCCAGGTTGTCCTGAATGGTGCGTAGTTCGGCGGCGAGATCGGAGTTTCGCATTTGCTCGCGGTCAACCACCAGCGCCGTCTGATCCACCTGCACCTTCATTTCCGCCAGCTTGTCGCGAATGCGCTTCATCTCATCGCTGATAAT
>CALMDI010000361.1 GCA_937864975.1 uncultured Chloroflexota bacterium
GGGCAGGAACAGGTCCATCGGCAGGAACGTAATCGCCGAGCGAATGAGCGGCTCCGCCGGGCTTAGACCGGGCACCAGCTTGAGCGCGCCGAACCAGACGAAGACGATACCGATTGCCACCCGCAGAAGGAGCAGGCTGTGGCGGGCAAGAGCGCGCGTAATGCGCCTGTCAACCGAGTCGAACTGTTGCTGAAGCGATTGTACGGACATGATCTTGGTTGCCTCCTGAGGCAATGTGTTGAACGATTTATAACTCCAGAATACACCACAATCGCTTCTGGCTGATCCGACGCGCGGGTGAACTTCATTTCGTACTTGCGACGAAGCCGAAAATCATCCTTTCGATGGAGGCAGAAGCGGGTAGGGCTAGTGGGAGAGTGACTTAAACCACGCCTCTAAATCGACGCGCGCGGTGAGATTGCTCGTCAGCGGCGTGACCGAGACGACCCGGTCGACGACAAACGCGCGAATGTCGCTGTTCGGCTCCAGCAGTCCTTCGTTCACCACGCGCATGATCTTCGGACGGTAGCCACGATCGCGGGCGCGCGGCTCAAATTTCGTATAGTGAAAATACGCCTGCTGGCTCTGAACCGTCGGGCGAATCTCAGTGTCTATCGTCGCGTCGTCGGGGACGTTCAAATTGACGACGGCGATTTCCGGCGGCAAGCCGTGGCGCAGGACGCCCTCCGCGATGACCTGTGTAAAATGCCCCGCCACCGCCCAGTCGAGTTCAGCGTACGTATCCGATTTGTGAATGGCGAGTTCTGCCTCGCGTGAAACGGCAATCGCCGGGATTTTGCAGGCATTCGCTTCGAGCGCCGCGCCCACCGTTCCGCTGACCGCCGTGGTCAAACCCACGTTCTCGCCGTAATTGATTCCGCTCACGCACAGGTCGGGCAGGCGCGGGGCAATCTCGAAGACGGCGTGAACGACCGCCTGCGCCGGGGAGCCGTGAACGGCAAAACCGATGTGCGCCTTGCCGCCAATTTCCAGGGGAACTTCTTCGATGATGCCGTAGTCGGGACCGGACAAAAACGAACGGCTCATGGCGGTCTGCTGCGTGCGCGGCGCGACAATCAAAAGCTCGCCAAGCTCGGCAACGGCTTCCGCGGCGGCGTGCAGCCCCGGCGACAGGATGCCGTCGTCATTCGTTATGAGAATCAGGGGAGCCGCCAACGGGAAGCCCTCGGTTTATGTTCAGGTGAATGGCGAGAGTTTACCAGATGGCAGGGATATTAGAGCGTCAGCCATCGCTGCTCGTATGGCGCGAGGGTGACAGTTTCTCCCTGAGCAATTTTGCCGGTCAGAAGATCGCGTGTCGGCTGCCTTCCCAGTTCAATGCGCTGCTCCCGGTCGCTGACGTTGAATAACACGAGGATCGTCTCGGTCGTGTCGATGGACGTGCGCTCGACGCCGGAGACCGCGCCGTCGTTAAAGTCGTGCGTTCGCTG
>CALMDI010000362.1 GCA_937864975.1 uncultured Chloroflexota bacterium
GAAGCCCGCTACCGCGCCGCCATCTTCCGCGATTTCGACCGCGCCCAACCCCGCGCGCAGGATGCCCTGCTGAAAACACTCGAAGAGCCGCCGCCCTATGCGGTGCTGATTCTGCTGGCAGAATCGCCGGAAGCGCTGCTGCCAACCATCACCAGCCGCGCGCAAACGCTGCATTTGCGCCCGGTCGCGGCAACCCTCATCCGAGATGTGCTCGTGGATCGCTATGCCGCGGAACCCGAACACGCGACCCTGCTGGCGCGGCTGAGCGGCGGGCGGCTGGGTTGGGCGATCAATGCCCTGCGCGACCCGGCGCGGCTGGAACAGCGGGCGCAGGCGCTGAATTTGCTGGAAGAATGCCTGTCGATGAATCGCAACCGGCGGTTCGAGGTGGCGGAAGACCTGGCGAAAGACAAACCGGCGCTGGGGATGCTGCTTGAATTGTGGCAAACGTACTGGCGCGACCTGGTCTTGCTGTGCGAGGGAAGTCGCCTCTTTCCCACCAATCATGATCGCGCCGCGCGCCTCGAACGTCTGGCGGGGATGCTCGCCCCCCAAGCTGCGCTGGCAGCCCTGCGTGCCACAGGCGAAATGCACAGGCAGTTGAATCTCAACATCAACGCGCGCCTCGCGCTGGAAGTCATGTTCCTGAGCTATCCCGGTTTGGCAGCAGGGCTATAAAAGCAAGAGGAATAAGTGCCGCGCGGCGTCTTATTCCTCGCACCCGTGCTATTCTGTTGAGAAACCGTAAAATCAGCGCGTCTCGACGGTGAAGCGCACTGCCGTTCGTTCCTGTCCATCGATATCGACTTCGGTGAAGAACGGCGTGCAGACGATGTCGATTTCATCGCCCGTCAGGTAGCCGTGGGCAATGGCAAGCGCCTTGACTGCCTGGTTGACCGCGCCAGCGCCAATCGCCTGCACTTCCGCAAACCGGTGCTCGCGGATCACCGCCGCAATCGCTCCGGCAACCGCCGTCGAACGCGACTTCGCGGACACTTTAATAATATCTGGACGGGATGGATCGTGGGCAATGACGGTTTCGATGTAGTCTTCCGATTCCGATTCAGGTCGATTGTTGTAAACGTTGTTCATCGTTGTTCCACCAGTCCGTTGAACGTCATTGAAATGTGAAACTTAACTATTTTCGGATTATACACAGGAAAAAGGATTACGTCCAGTATTTTTTATTCCAATTGTTATAAATGAACAATACGTCCAATTTCGGTATAAATTTGGTTTTGACGTCGCTTTCTGAGCGGACTCGCCAGCAGTTATCCCAATGTTAAAAAATTCAGCATTTCACAAGCGACTGCCATTCTTACGAAAAACAAGCTGTTTTTAACCCACAAATTACCCACGTCTCTCAGCAAGCTCTGATATTCCAGCGAACTAAGGTTAGGTTGTAACATTTGTTATCCCAAGCCACGTCGAGTGTTTAGGAGTCGTTTATCCCAACCTTAAAACATTTAACATTTTAAGGTTGAGTCGCCTCGAATCGGTTGTTCTGAATCCCCTCCTCCCGTATACTGAATGCCTAGACATAGCAATCACCGCGGCAGCAAAGCTACGTGCTCGACCAGAGGCAACTGCACCCTCTGGCAACATCTACGACAACATCAAACTCATCATCGCGCACAAACGGGAACTGAATTTCCGACGCTTTCGCTTTGCTTTCTGCCGGACGGTCCTGGAACAGTAGGTATGCCGACGTGAATCCTAAAGACGCCTGGAACGCCGCTTTCACCCAACTCGAAATGCAGCTTGATCGCGCCAGCTTCGATACCTGGCTGCGCGACGCGGTCTGGCTCGGCGAGGAAGGGGACATGTTCATCATCGGAGTACGCACGGGTTACGCGCGGGATATGCTGCAGCACCGGCTTTATCGCAACGTCCGCCGCGTGGTCAGCGACAGTTACGGGAAGTCGGTCGAGCTTCGCTTTGAAGTTCAGAAGCCTGACTCCGAATTAGAGCGCTCCGAAGAGGACATGCCGCTGTTCCGTTTGCTGGCACAGCAGGATAAGGAAGCGCCGAGCGTGCCGCTGCACCAGCAGGTGCCGCGCCCGCAGCGCCCCGACGTGCCTGAATCCGAGCTAAATCCCCGTTACACGTTCGAGCGGTTTATCGTCGGCAGCGAAAACCCGATGGTGTATCCGGCGGCGCGGGCGGTCGCGGAGCGTCCCGGTCTGGCGTATAACCCGTTCCTCATTTACGGCGGCGTCGGGCTTGGCAAGACGCATCTTCTGCAAGCCATCGCGCACGCCTGCCGCGAGAAGAACCTGCGCGTCATTTACATCTCGTCCGAAGCCTTCACCAACGATCTGGTCGATGCCATCCGTCATAAGACGACGGCGATGTTCCGTGACAAGTATCGTTCGGCGGACGTGCTGCTGGTGGACGACATTCAGTTCATCGCGGGCAAAGAGAACACGCAGGAAGAATTCTTCCACACGTTCAACGTCCTGCACAACTTCAATAAACAGATCGTGCTGGCGGCGGATCGCCACCCGTCGCAGATGCAGGGTGTGGTCGACCGGCTCCGGTCGCGCTTCCAGAGCGGCTTGATGGTGGACGTGCAGACGCCGGAGCTAGAGACGCGAATCGCCATTCTGAAGATGTGGGCGCAGGAGCGCGGCATCCCGCTGCCGTCCAGTGTGGGCGAGCTGCTGGCGAACCGGGCGAAGGCAAACATCCGCGAGCTGGAAAGCCACTTCAACCAGGTGGTCGCCGCGGCGCAGCTATCCAGCCAGCCGATGGACATGGGCACGGTGCAAATCGTCATCGACGGCTACCGCCGCCCGCGCGAGCACGTCACTATCGCGCAGGTGCTGGATATCACCGCGCGCCATCACGGGCTGTCCGTCGAAGACTTGATCGGTCCGCGCCGCAACAGCCCGGTCAACCAGGCGCGGCAGATCGCCATGTACCTCGCGCGGGAGATCACCTGCGCGTCGCTGCCGCAGATCGGCGAGGCATTCGGCGGGCGGCGGCACAGCACGGTGCTCCACAGCCTGAACAAAATCGCGGGCGACCTGGCGAATGACGAGCTGCGCGCCCGCGTGGTGACGCTGCGCGAGAAGCTGCTCAAAGGCGGCGAATAAGCGTCATTCAACGCATCGCCAGTGGGCGAGCGGATCATGTGATCCGCCCGTTTGATTCATAGACAATACCGTGATTGCTAATTCCGCAACCCCACCCCGCCTCACTTGCTCGGGGTTCCCGCCTTTGGCGGGAACCCCGCGCAAGGGAGGCAGAGGGTGGGGTTTCGCGTCCACAGCATGGCAACTAGCAATCACAGTAGACAATCCAACCTCTGGTATTGCGGTCATATCCAACTCCTTAAGCCACCGCGTCCCGTTGTACCCATAATGGGCTGCGCGCCCCTAAAGATGCGGCGGTTGGAAATCCCCGCAATCCGCCCGCGATTCTTATATATCTCCTACACAGCGCCGAAATTTTTCTTACACAAGTTTTTTATACCTATTTGTAGTCAGCTTTTGACCGTCCGTAAGTTAGATCAGCAAGCCTTTGGAGGTGTAATCATGACTGTGGTACGTTGGAATCCGTTTCGCGACATGGCAGCGATGCAGAACGTTTTTGACCGGCTTTTTTATGATACCTGGCGTCCCTACGTTCAGGCGCAGCAGGACGTGAACACGCTGCCGGTGGACGCTTATGAGACCGCCGACGGGTATAGCATCGCGGCGAATATTCCGGGCGTTTCTGCCGACAACATTCAGGTGCGCTTTGAGAACGGCTTCCTCTTCCTGTGGGCGGAAGTGCCGGAGCCAGCCGTCCAGCAGGAAGGCACGCGCGCGCTCTTCCTGGAGCGACCTACCGGGCAGTTCAGCCGCCGTATCCAGCTTCCGAATCACGTCGACTTCAACAGCGCGGAAGCGACCTACGAGAACGGCGTCCTCACGCTTCACCTGCCGAAGCGCCCGGAGGCGCAGCCCAGGACGCTGACGATCAAGACCGTCAACGGCAACGGCACGCTGCAAGCGAACAACTGACGGTTCTTTTCTCCATTCGCGCCGGGGTTCCTCACTCCGGCGTTTTGATCCCGGCGGGTGGCACTAGACCAAACGTTCGCAAGTTTATAGACTGAATATGTCGCCTTTTGAGTCCTCGGAGGGGCTGCCGTGACGATCCTCGGAAACGCGCTCTTGCGCGGAGAACGGGTCTATTTCAACCGCATCACTCGTGATGATCTTCCCGCGATGGCGCGCATGTGGGCGGACATCGACTATATCCGCCACCTGATGCGCCGCCCCGCCTACCCGGTGACGCTGGAGGAAATGGAAGCGTGGTACAAGGAAATGAGCGACGAGCACGCACCGCCGTCGTTTGCCATTCGCACGACGGACGGCGACCAGTTCATCGGCGTTTGCGCGTTCAAAGACCTGCGTTGGGCATCGCGCCACACCTTCTTCTGGATCGGCATCGGCGTGCGCGAGATGCAGGGACGCGGCTACGGCGCGGATTCGCTGCGCGTTCTCCTCAAGTACGCCTTCCTCGAAATGAACCTGAACTGCGTTGGACTGGAAGTGATGGGCTACAACGAGCGCGCGATTGGACTGTATCGCAAAGTCGGGTTCCAGCACGACGGCAGCGTGCGCGCCTACGTCTACCGCGACGGCGCGTACTATGACATGCTGTACATGAGCATGGTGCGAGACGAATGGGAAGCGCGCTATGGCGTGGACGCCCGCCGCGCCAGCCTGCCGCAGTCCTGAGTCCGTTCACGGTTTAATACCAGACGCCCCGCCCGCGTTTAGCGACGCAAGCCCGGCTCATACTCGGTCAGTACCGCGCGCCACCGATCAGGAATTCGGATCGAGGCGTTCGCTTCATAGTTGTAGACGACCAGCACGACCGTCGCGAATGCCGCGACCGCGCCATCCTGCCGGATGATCTGCTGCTCGCTGTCCATGCTTTTGTTGCCCAGGCGCTTGACGCGCGTGTAAACCATGATCTTGTCGTCCAAGCCGAGAGGCAGCTTAAAATCGAGCGTCGCTTTCGCCAGGATCAAGCCCTCACGCGATGGCGTTTTATCCCACAAGCCAAGCTCCCGGAAATAACGAACGCGCGCCTGCTCCATGTAGGTGAGGTATTTCGCGTTGTTAAGATGAGCGAGCGAATCGAGATCGGCAAAGCGAATTTCTATCGGGACGCCGTGGCGAAACCCTTCGGGCGGCACAGGCATACGAGCATCCTTTCGTGACGAGTCGGAGTCCATCATAGCGAACGGACGCCCATTAGAGCGAGAAGTGAAGGGTCGTGCGGAAACACGGATCATAATATCCCCGGTCGGCGCGGCGCGGCGGCGACGCGACAAAGCTTAACTCGGCGTCCACGCTCCAGCGTGCCTGCTGGCAAACGTTCAGGTCGAACTGCTCCATCCGAAAATGGACGCTGACGCGACGATCCTGAAACACCAGCTGATAAAACAGCGTCTCCTGCGATCCCGCGAAGCCGACGAACAGATAGCCCCAGTCGGCGGGTCCGTAGAGCAGCATCACCTGATGCAGCGGCACGCGCGTGGGCACGCGCACGTCGCGCACGATGTTGTCGTAGGCGATGAAAAACCCGCGCACGTCGCTTTTGACCAGCGCGGGCTGCGTGCCGCTCCACGTCCAGACCACCGTTCGCCGCCCGGATGTCCCGGTCGTCTCGCGCACCTGATCGACCCAGTCGTGCGCCCAGAGTTTATCCACGGCGTCCTGCACCGTCGTGATGCCCGGCTGAATGCCCATGAAACACGGCATGGCGCAGCCCTCCGGCGGGGTAACAAACTCGCGCAGCGCGCGGTCGTCATAGGGCTGCGTGTGGATCAAGCCCACCAGCCCGGCGAACGCGAGCATGAGACCTGCCGCCAGAGGCAACAGCACGCGGATCATCGCGCGATGACCGCGTCGAAGGCGGGCACGGCGGTTTGCAGCACGGCAATCAGCGTCGAGTCGGCAGGATCATCCAGCCGCGCGAAACGCAGCTCATTGGGCGGCGCGAGCGACGTGGTCAACACGTAATAGCCGCCGCCGGGGAAGGCGACGAGCACCCCTGGCAAAGTCTGCGCTTCGCCATCCGGCAGCGCCAGCCGCCGGACTCCATCCTCGATGTACGTCAAGCGGCTTTCGTCCGGCAGCCATTGAGGCGGCGTCAGGGTCGTGCGCGCGCCGGAAGCGACCACGCGCCGTTCGGCGGCGTTGGCATCCGCGACGATCAAATTGAAGGGGTCGGCGCTGCGCTCGCCGCGTTTTAAAAACGCGGTGTGCGCGCCGTTCGCCGACCAGCGCGGCAATCCGTCGACATCCGCCAGAACGATCCCGGTCACGCGCGGCGGCTCGCCGTCGTTCACGCTGACCCGCCACAGCGACGTTCGCACGTCCGCCTGCCCCGGCAGAAAATCCGCGTCCCATTCCGGGATGGCGAGGCGCAGCGATTGGCTGTCCGTCGCCCAGAAGATGTTGGGATAGTAAGGCGGTGTGTCGGGCGGCGTCGCGCTCTCGAAGCGCAGCAGCTCGCGCGCTGCCAGCGTTGTCGGATTAAAGAGAGTCACGCGCCCCTCGACCGCGCCCAGCGTGCCGGGAAATACCAGCGCGACGTGCTGTCGGTTGGGGCTGACGCTGATCGCGCCGCCTTCGTCACGCGGCAGGAGCAAATCGACCGTGCCCGTATCCAGCGAGACGCGATAAAGATCATTCTGAGGCAGCGTTCCCCAGTCATACGCCTGCGCGGTGTTGAACAGCAGCGTGCGGTTGTCGAGCCAGACGACCTGATTAACGCACGGTTCCCCGCCGCGAAACGGCTGAAGCTGATCGCGGCTGACGGCTTCACGCACGTCCGCGCCATCGCGACTGGCAACCCACAGCGTCTCCGCGCGCCCCTGCGCGCCGCGTGTGAAGGCAACCCACTCGCCATCCGGCGACAGGATCGGCTGCACGACACCGCCTTCCGCCAGCGTCATGACCTCGCCGTCCTGCCAGCGAAACAGGCTGCCGCCGTCCACCCAGGCGACCACCAGCGGCGACGATAACGTTTGTGTTGGGACGGGCGGCGTGGATGCGGGCGCGCGGGCACAGGCAGCCAGCAGGGCGGGCAAAAGCACGATCAGGAGAGATCG
>CALMDI010000363.1 GCA_937864975.1 uncultured Chloroflexota bacterium
ATCGGACGAGGAAACGGGCGATGTTCTGCCCGGTGAGCGCGCGAATCGTCGCTTCGTCCATGCCGCCGGCGCGGAGTCGTGGGATGATCACGTCAATCAGCATTTGCATTCCCGCGCCGCCGGCATAGCGCCACTGGGACGGGCGCGCCAGATCAAGCCCAATGGCGATTTGGTCACTATACCCGCTTTCGACCATCTGCGGCAGCAGTCGCCAGACGTTCCGCTCCGGTTCATACGCCTGGCGCGCGAACGTGTCGTAGCCGAGTAACACGCCTGCCCGCGCCAGTTCCCGGTGCAGCGCCGCGTCCGGGCGCTTGTCGACGTGACACAGGTAAAGCTGCGTGGACGGAACGCCGCGAGCATCGTAAAACGGCAGCAGCGCTTCTACGTTTTTGCCCGCTTCTGTGTGAACGAGCACGACGGCGCCGGTGACACGCGCGGCTTCGGCGGCGGCTTCCATCAGAACGCGCGTCTGCCCCGCGATCTCACCCGCGTAACCGACCTTCACAGTCGTCGCCCGCGCGCCGTCCGCCTCGAACAGGCGCTCCGTAAGCTCCTCGATGAAATAGGTCGCCGCTTCTGTCTCGTCCGCCGACCAGAGCCAGTCGTTTGGTGGGTAGTATTTTTGCAGATGAAACCCTGTCGTCGCGGTAATGTGTACCTCTGACGACGTCGCAAACTGGATCAGACGATTGGCATTGCGCCCGCAGCGTCCCGGCTGGCAGTCGACGATAAGCGTTCCGCCTGCCGCTCGGTAGTCGTCCAGTTCGTGCCGGATTGCGTCCGCGTCGGTAAGCTCAATCCGCGCGTCGTCGGGCACGTCCTCCGGCGGGTCAATCCATACATGCGCGTGCGCGTCGGCAGTGCCAATGTCCTCAACGGGCGCCGTTCCGGTCACGGTTTGAAGCCGGTTCATTTTGTCCTTCATATGCCTGCCTTGAGCTTCACCGCCGACGCCTGCCCATCCGTGGCGTCAAACACAGGCGCGCATTGTAACGCGCGCCTCCAAATTCGCCTCGATGACTTCTCCGAGGGACGTAGGGAACTGCGCGGGATGACTATGGGGTGACACTGCAAACGGGGCGACCGAGCCGGTCGCCCTTACCACTCGATGTCCTGACGATTGTCCACTCCCTCACCGAGCAGAGGGCGAACGACCTAGAGTTGATGCGTAGGGGCGCACGGCTGTGCGCCCTGTTTCTGTCTTATTCCCTCCCTGAAATCAGGGCGGGTTTCTCGGCTTTCTTCCCCTGCGTTATACTCACCCCTTGAACGCCGGGTCAGCACCAAGAGAGGTTGCCTGTATGTCCCAGTATGCCTTTCCGACAATTCAGGAACCGCCGCGCGTGGGCGCGAACGAGGCGATCCTGATTGCGAGTGGCGATTTGCGCCTCGCCGCCAACCAGATGGGTTGGGCAGCGCAGGCGGATATGGAGCGCCGGATTGTGGACGCCTTTGCGCGCGAAGGCGTAACCGTCCGGCGCGGGCACCCGGTCGACCCGGAGGAGGGGCACGGCTTTGTTTCGAGCCAGCACATGGGGATCGAGGTCTTCAAAACGATCCACCCCGACGTGCCGCTGATCGTCGCGGAAGCCGTGTGGCAGTACAGCCATCACGTGCTGCACGGCTTACGCGACCATCGGGGCCCCATCCTGACCGTGGCGAACTGGAGCGGTCAGTGGCCCGGCTTGGTCGGCTTGCTCAACCTGAATGCCTCGCTCACCAAAATGGGCGTGAAATACAGCAGCCTTTGGAGCGAAGATTTTGCCGACGAGTTTTTCCTGAACGGCATCCGGCAGTGGATTCGCGACGGCAGCATCACGCACGACACGAGCCACTGCCGCGACCTCGACGCCAGCCGCCTTCCCGCCGACGAACGCAGGCTTGGCGAAGCGCTGGCGCGGCAGTTGAAACACGATAAAGCGATTCTGGCGGTCTTTGACGAGGGCTGCATGGGCATGTACAACGCCATCGTCGACGACGAACTGATGAACCCGACCGGCATTTACAAAGAGCGCCTGAGCCAGTCCGGTCTCCTTGCCGAGATGCGCCGCGTGCGCGATGACGAGGCGCGGGCGGCGCGCGACTGGCTGGAACAGCGCGGGATGACATTTCTCACCGGCGTCGACGAGGAAACCGAGCTGACCGATGCCCAGATTCACGAGCAGTTGAAGATGTACATCGCGGTGGTGCGGCTGGCGCATGAGTTCGGCTGCGCGGCGGTTGGTATTCAGTACCAGCAGGGCTTGAAGGACATGACCCCGGCGTCCGACCTTGCCGAAGGGCTGCTCAATAATCCCGACCGCCCCCCGGTGTATCATGCCGACACCGGCGAGGAATTGTACGCGGGGAAGGCGCTGCCGCACTTCAACGAAGTCGACGAAGGCGCGGCGATTGACGCGCTGGTCATCAACCGTGTCTGGACGGCGATGGGCTTCGACCCCTCGACTACGCTCCACGACCTGCG
>CALMDI010000364.1 GCA_937864975.1 uncultured Chloroflexota bacterium
TTCATGTTTCTCGCGCGGTTCGGGGACATTACGGTCGTGGCGGCGCAGGGCTTGGAATTGCAGGTCGTCGCCGCGGTTGTGGTGGGCGGCGTCAACATCTTCGGCGGCTCCGGCACGCTGATTGGCGCGATGCTCGGCGCCATATTGATTGGGACGCTGGAACAAAGTCTGATTCGCATTCGAACGATCAGTGAATTCTGGAAAGATGCCCTGCTGGGACTATTCATCCTGATCGCCATCGCGAGTGACGCGGCAATTCTCAACCGCCTGCGAAGCCTGTGGGCGCGCAGCGAGCTTCAAATTCGTGCGACGGGCGAGACGACGACGGCAGGGGGAGACTGAGCCATGCGGAGCCGTTTGAATCACCTGCGTAGCTGGGAAGGGCTACTCGCGATCATTTTAGGGGTCGTCCTCGCGGCGAACGTCGTTCGCTTTCCCGATATTTATCTGAACGGTCAGAATTTAATCAACCTGTTTCAGCTTCACATCGAAAAAATCATCGTCGCGCTCGTGATGACGCTCGTCATTATCAACGGCGAGATTGATCTGTCGGTCGCCTCGGTCATGGGCTTGTCGGCAAGTATTCTCGCCTATCTGTTCCAGCAGGGCGTGTCGATTGAAGTCGGGGTGATCGTCGCGCTGCTGGTGGGTATGCTGGTCGGCGCGTTCAACGGGTTCTGGGTGGCGCGCGTCGGGCTGCCGTCGCTGGCGGTCACGCTGGCGGGCTACATCGGCTTTCGCGGGGTGGCGAAAATCCTGATGGAAGACCGTTCGGTGACCCTGCCGACGTGGTTCAGCGACCTGGGGCAAAACCCGATACTCGGTCCATTCCCGCTGTCGATGATTATTTTCTTCGTGCTGGCGGCACTGCTGGTCGTGCTGCTGCAATACACCGCGTTCGGGCGCTACATCTATATTATCGGCAGCAATTCGGTCGCCGCGCGCTTCTCCGGTGTGGACGTGCGCCGCGTGAAGATGATGCTGTTTATCCTTTCGGGCGTGGTCGCCAGCCTCGCGGGGCTTCTGTACGCGGCGCGGCTGGGCACGGTGCGCGCCAGCACCGCCGAGGGCTTCGAGCTGGACATCATCACGATGGTGCTGCTCGGCGGCGTGAGCATTTTCGGAGGCTCCGGCACGCTCACGGGTGTCGCGCTCTCGATTCTGATTATTCTCAACCTCCGCAACGGCATGGGGCTTGCCAGTATTACCGGAAATACGCAGACCAGCGTGATCGGCATTCTGCTGATCCTGTCGGTCTTACTCCCCAATTGGCTGCGCGACGCGCAAACGCTCTGGAAGCGCCGCCAGTTCACCCGCCCGCAACCGGCACAAGTGAAGGAGGATGCGCCGCAAACAACGTAATGGATGTGTCCCGAATTCACCCGTTCGATCCGAAAAGTACGCATATCTTAAGGAGCGTTCGATGAAGAAGCTACGATTTTTGCTGGTGCTGCTGGCGCTGATCGTGCTCTCGACCGCGGTTGTAAGCGCTCAGGACGAACCTGTGGACGCCGAACCCGGTCTGGAACTCGACATGATTCTGCTGCCGAAGTTCCTGGGAATTCTGCCGTTCGATCAGGCGCATCAGGGCGCGCAGGAAGCCCACGCCGAGCTTGGCAACACGGGCGAGCTGATCTTCACGGGACCGACACCGGAGAACAGCGTCGCCGGGCAGATCGAAACCGTCACCAACGCCGTGACACAGGGCGTCGACGCGATCATGATCTCGAATAACTCTGGCGATCAGATCGCGCCTGCCGCGCAGGCGGCGATGGATGCCGGGATCAAGGTCGTGACGTGGGACTCGCCGATTCCGTCCGCGGAAGGCGAACTCCTGTTTGTGGCGCAGGTGGACTTCAGCGAAACCGGTCAGGTGCTGGCAGACATGGCGCTGAGCATCCTCGGCGACGAGGGCGGGCAGTTCGCCATCCTCTCCGCCTCGCCGGATGCCGCCAACCAGAATGCCTGGATTGCCGCCATGCAGGAAGCGCTGGCGTCGGATGAGAAGTATGCCAACCTTGAACTGCTGGATATCGTCTACGGCAACGACCAGTCCGAGGAAAGCTACAATCAGGCGCTGGGTCTGGTGGACAGCTATCCCGAACTGGACTTGATCGTCGCGCCGACCAGCGTCGGCGGACCGGCGGCGGCGAAGGCTTTGCAGGACGAGGGCATCTGCGGCGAGGGCACGGATAATTCCATCGTGGTGACGGGCTTGATGGTGCCGTCGGAAGTGGTTGCGTACACGGAGAACGGCTGCACGCCGGAATTCGCGCTGTGGAGCTTCGTCGATCTGGGTTACCTGACCTACTACGTCTCCTACCTGCTGGCGTCCGGGGCGCTTGAGGGTGTCGCTGGTGAGACGTTCAACGCGGGACGTCTGGGTGAATACACGATCACGGAAGACCCGACGCGCGACGCAGGGCTGCGCGTTTTGCTGGGACCCTTCTCGGTCTACAACATCGATAACGTCCGCGAAGAGGCAGGCGAACCCGCCGAGCCGATGGCGACCGAAGCCGTCGTTGCGGAGCCGGGGCAGGAAGTCAACATGATTCTGCTGCCGAAGTTCCTGGGAATTCTGCCGTTCGATCAGGCGCATCAGGGCGCGCAGGAAGCCCACGCC
>CALMDI010000365.1 GCA_937864975.1 uncultured Chloroflexota bacterium
TCAGCAACTGATCGGCCAGATCGGCGAGATCGGAGGCGACGAAGGCTGCCACACTGCCCACGTCCGCCAGCGTCGCGGCTCGCTTCAGTAAAGTCGCTTGCACAATACTCTCGACGACCTCGTCCATGCCGGGGATGGCTTCAGGGATCGTCTCAGGAATGCCGCCCGTTTTCAGGGTAACGACGCGAATACCATGCTCTCCTAGCTCCACTGCCCACTGACGGCGAAGCCCTTCGAGGGCGTCGAGGGCAATTTTGAAGCCTCCCAGACCGGGGAGCGTCTGCGGACCCCCGCCGCCAAATGCCAGAATCACCCCCCACCCGCGAGGGATCATGTGCCGGGCGGCTGCCCTGGTCGTCAGGAACTGCGACCGCATGGCGATCTGGATCGGCTGAAGGAAATCGTCAACTGAGAGATCCAACAACGGCTTCTGAACGTCGCCGTACCCGATGAGGTTGAACGAGATATCGATGCGCCCCGACTGATCGACTGCCGTATCGACGAACTCGTCGACCGCCTTCTCATCGAGGGCATCGACGACGGCGGTGTCCGCGACGCCGCCGTTGGAACGAATGTCCTCAGCAACCTTTTCGAGCTTCGCTTTGGTGCGACCGGCAAGGAAGACTCTCGCCCCCTCGCGGGCAAAGGCACGCGCCACCCCGCCACCGATGGCACCGCCGCCGTAGATCACGGCAACCTTGTTCTCCAGCAGCATGACTCATTCCACTCTTGGTGTGATAGAATCCCGCGCAAGCGCCCGACGTCCTACGGCTCGACCTTGCACGGGTTTGTCAGGTCGCCGATACCTTCGATGCTGATCGTGACGACGTCGCCATCCTTCAGGAAAACCTGCGGTTTCATGCCCGCGCCGACGCCCGGCGGCGTGCCGGTGACGAGAACATCGCCCGGTTCCAGCGTGAAGTTCTGCGACAGATAGGCAATGAGATACGGCACGTTGAAGACGAGATTACTGGTGTTGCTGTCCTGCATGACCTTGCCGCTCACGGTACTCTTTATCTTGAGATTGTGCGGGTCAGCAACTTCGTCGCGGGTCACGACCCACGGTCCCAGGGGGCAGAAGGTATCGAGGCTTTTGCCGCGCGTCCACTGGGCATCTTTGGTCAGTTGCAGGTCTCGGGCGCTGACGTCGTTGGCGCAGGTATAGCCAAAGACATAATCGAGGGCTTTGTCCTCTGGAATGTCCTTGCCGCGCTTGCCGATCACGACGGCAAGCTCCGCTTCCCAGTCCACCTGCTCCGTGACCGACTGCCGCCAGGTAATCGGATCGCCATTGCCGATGACGCTGCTCGGAAACTTCGCAAACACCAGCGGCTTCTCCGGCAGTTTCTGCCCGGTTTCGGCGGCGTGGTCGGCATAATTCAGCCCAATGGCGATGATCTTGCCGGGGCGCAGCGGCGCTTCCAGCTTGACCTCGCCCACCGGCATGTGGACGCTGCCACGGCTCGGCGTCATGCCGCGACGCACGGCGGAGATCATCGAATCGGGCCACGCCATCTCAAAAATTTCGTCGTCCACAATCTGTCCGAGGCGCGTGCGCCCGTTATGCGTATAGGTTGCCAGTTTCATAATGGATTTTCTCTAGTGTGTCCCAATGAATAGACCGCGAAAGGAAAGCGTATTCTATCGTGAACTCGGCGCTTTCCGAAAGGAATTGGAGCGTACCATTCGGGGATTGGCAGGCAATGGTTTTCGGGCGGGCGCGCTGCGCTGACGCGGTTCAGTTCTGCGCGCCGTCCTGACGGTCGACGAAGTCCTGGATGAAGCCGCCGCCGTTGCTGGCGACCAGCACGCCGCTCAGCTTGCTGATGACCAGCTCGCCAAAATGAATCAGCAGCGCGCTGATCTGCTCGCGCATGACCATCATCAGGTCGTCCCAGCCGATGCCGTCAGGGAGGGTTGGCTCGCGAAGCTCGCGCGTGCTTTCGAGGAAGGTCATCACCGGATCGGCGTCGGGGAAGACAAGCATGGTGGGCAGGTCGTAGCGAACGACAGCGTAGAAATGCCGGGCAAGCTGGCGCGTTCCATTTTCCAGCGAGAAGCGGTAATGCGGTAACAGCGGGGGCTGCTGCGTCGTGCGGGCGGGCGCGCCCAACAGCACCAACGCGCGGCGCATGAGCGCTTGCAGTTCCGGCATCGTGTGGAGGCTGTTGGTCGCGGCGATCAACAAGCCGTCGGGCTTGAGCACGCGGCGAAACTCGCCAATCGCCTGCTGCGGATCGGCGACGCGAAAGAGCATGTGATTCGCCATGACGAGATCGAGGCTTTCGCTGGCGAACGGAAGCTGCTGCGCGTCTGCCTGCGCCAGATGCCCGCGGAGCGGGTGATCGGCGAGCTGCTCGGCGGAAATATCGATCCCGAAATAGCTGACGTCCGGCGGCACCATGCCCTGAAGCGCGCGGTAATACGTGCCGCCTCCAGAATCCACATCCAGAACACGCTCATCGCCGCGCCACTCGATCCGGCTGAGCACCCAGCGGTGGTAATCGACCTGCGGGGCGCTGTAACGCTCGTAAATCTCCTGCCGGACGCGCAAACCGCTGCGCGCGACCGACTCGGAGGGCAGAAGGTCGGAACTGGATGGAAACGTCATAGGCGGGTGCGACCTATTGGGAGCGAATTAAGATAACTATACCGCGTTTTGAACCCGGTTCGTCAAGACGAGCCTTCGGATTCAGGCTGGCGAAGCGGCTTTTCATATCGAATACTCAGCTTGGGCTGCTATAATTCGGAATAACGATCTTAATGAAGCGGCGGGAGACGCTCATGGTCGAACTCGCGGACATCGCGCTCGCGCGCTACCGGCTGGCGCCCTACCTTCAGCCGACGCCGATGGAAGACGCGCCCCGTCTGGGACGCGGCATCTGCCTGAAGCTGGAAAACACCAACAAGACGCACTCGTTTAAGGTGCGGGGCGCGCTGAACGCCATGCTTTCGTTGAGCGACGAACAGCGGGCGAACGGCATCGTCGCGGCATCGTCGGGCAATCACGCACAGGGCGTTGCCTATGCCGCGAAGCTGCTCAAGCTGACGGCAAAAATTGTCATGCCGTCGCACACCCCGAAGCGCAAGCTGGCGGGCGTCGAGCGCTACGGCGGCGCCGCCATTTTACACGGCGAGATTTATCACGAAGCGGAACAGGAAGCGCGGCGGTTGGAACGTGAGGAAAACCTGACGTTCGTCTCGCCTTACAACGACCCGCGGGTGATTGCCGGAGCCGGGACGATTGGGCTGGAAATTCTCGACAGCCTGCCTGACGTGGAGCGCGTGATCGTGCCTGTCGGCGGCGGAGGCTTGATTTCGGGCATCGCTACCGCGATAAAATGCTGCCGACCGCAGACCGAAGTGATCGGCGTGAACGCGACGGCGGGCGCGGCGATGTATAACCTGATTTACGGCGGCGAGACCGAGGACACGTCCGATACGCTCGCGGAAGCGCTGCCGGGCGAGATCGAAAAAGGCTCGATGACCGTCGATATTATCCGCGCCTGCGTGGACAGGATCGTGCTGGTATCCGAGGAAGCCATCGCAGAAGGGATGCGCTTCATGGTGCGCGAGCAAGGCTGGATCGTGGAAGGCGGCGGCGCGGTGGGCGTGGCGGCGCTGCTTTGCGGGGCAATCCCCACCGACGAGCGGCGAACGGTCGTCGTCATCAGCGGCGGCAACGTAGATGCGGATACGCTCGTTCGCGTTTTAGACCGTTAGATACAAAAACTTAACGCAAAGCAACAGAATGGTTCATCCGGCAAGTCAGTTGGCGAAAAGACAGTCGGTCGTAGGGGCACGACACGTCGTGCCCGTTTTACGAATTTACCGGATGAACCACAGAGAGACTGAGAAACAGAGGGTTTTTTAGCCTTCTCCGCCGGTTCTGCCCTGGTGTCGTTTGGGCTTGTCCCCGGTATCCGGCGACGTGAGACGTTTAAATCCACGCCGTCTGCGTGTCCTAGCGACTCCGGTCGCGGCTGCCGCGCAGGATCAGGAAGATGACGGTCAGCAGCACGAGCGCCGCGACAATCACGATGATGATCGGGATGATCTGGCTGGACGCCGCCGCCTGACTTTCCGCCTGAACCGGGACGAGCGTTCCGCGCGGCGTCGAGGTCACGCGCGGGGTGAGCGTTAATTCCTCGGTGACCTCGGTGGGAATTTCCGCCATCACGGTCGGCGTGATTTCTTCGGTCGCCGCCTCGGTCATGACGGCAATGTTGGTCGCTTCGGCGTTCTGCGTCGCCAAAACCTGGAAGGCTTCCGCCGTCGCCGTCGAGCGGTTTGCTTCGGCTTCCGCCGTGACGGTCTGGCGAGCTTCGCGGGTCGCCGTCGCCTGTGCCTGGGCGGTCAGAGTGGTTTCCGCCTGCCGCGTCGCCGTTGCCCGCGCTTCGCCCGTGGCGGCTAACTGCGCCTCGAATTCTTCACGAGTCGCAGTTGCCGCTGCTTCGGCGGTCTCGGTCTGGCGCGGGGCGGCGGTGGCGGTTTGCGCCTTCTCCTGCTCCTCTGTGGCGGTGGCGCGCGCCTGAGCCGTTTCGGTTAACTGCGCCGCCTGCTCCCGCGTCGCCGTGGCGCGCGCCTGAGCCGTTTCGGTCAGTTGCGCCTCGCGTGTTTCTGTGGCGCGTGCCTGTGCCGTTTCAGTCAACTGCGCTTCGCGTGTTTCGGTCTGCCGCGCCTGGGCTGTTGCCGTCTGTGCTTCCTGCTGCGCTTCGCGCGTGGCAGTCGCCTGCATTTCGGCTTCTGTCGTCTCGCGCGATTGGGCGGTGGCGGTCTGCGCCTCGCGCGTTGCTGTTGCCTGCGCTTCACCGGTGGCGGTGGCGCGTTCCTCGCGGGTGGCGGTTTGCGCCAGCGCCACTTGCTGCGCCTGCTCGGTCGCCGTCGCCAGCGCCTCGGCGGTGGCAGTGGCGCGCTCTTCACGAGTCGCCGTTTGCGCCGCCACCAGCGCTTCGCGGGTCGCGGTCGATTGGGCGTCCTGAGTCGCCGCGCGGGCTTCTTCGGTCAGGGTGGCGCGCGCCTCGGCGGTGTCAG
>CALMDI010000366.1 GCA_937864975.1 uncultured Chloroflexota bacterium
GGCGGAGTCGTCTCCCAGTAATTCCACGCCCGCAGATAGTCGCGGGTGTTGATCGCATTCACGAACGATGCCAGCAGCAAGACCGGGTCGGTGCGGTTCTCGAAAATGGCTTGCGCCGCTGGCGCGTCATCCGGCGCTGCCGTCGTATCGTCCGTCGGCAAGCCCGTAAACACGAGTGTGAACACGAGCAGGACAGGAATCAGCCACGCACGTCGATACCCTGACATGAGCTGCCTCCTTTAACGAACCTTGTTATCCGAGGCTTCCCATCTTACCAGCGACGTGCGCGCATTTCAGGAATCCATTCAGACTATTCCCCTCTGACTGATCTACTCTGCGATCCCCATATGCGCTTTCAGAGCCTAAACGTGGTGTCTTGTAATGCCTATGACGCGCTCTTAGAGTCCCGGTTGTCTGCTTGCGCCGCTGCTCAATTGGCATATGATCCGTTCGTATGCTTCAAACCGCGCACTCTCGTGTTATTTCACTCCTTTTCTGTGTCCTCGTGAGCCTTTACGGGGGTCAGACGGCGCGAAGCGAGGTGGGCGATGACGACTCCGCTGCCGCGCAGCTCACCCCGTTTCCTTCACCCGGCGTTGGCGACACCATCCCGAACCCGTTCATTCTCGAACCGACGCCACCCCCGGCGCTCGATCTCAACACGCCGCTCGACATTGCGTTTGAGGGCGTCTATCCGCTGGCGGTGGAATACCGCGCCCCCATACGCGCCGCGCTGGAAGGCAACCGTCCGCTTTTGAACCTCGCTCCACGCCTGACCGTTTCCGCCTACCGGGACATCCCCGGCTGGGCAAAAGTCACCCTCGTGCCGACCGTTTACGTGGAAAATGCCTGGGTAGATGTCGAAACCATCGCGCCCCACGTGGTCGAAGTCATCCTGCGGCAGACAGCGCCCAGCCAGTGGGATGTGTATATCGTCGGCACGCCCTACTTCGATGCGGTCGCCAGCACGATCCCGCCCGCCTTCATGGACACCACGCCGGCGCTGCCACCGCTCGACGGCGATTACCGGTTTCCGTGGCAGAACGGTCAGCCGTGGTGGGCAATTCAAGGCTGGCACGGCGGCAACGCCCTCGATTTTCAACCGTCGCTGTCCGCCCGCTACGCCGTGCTGGCGGCGCAGTCGGGCAGGCTGCGCGAGATTTGCAGCGACGGTTTCCAGAGTCTGCTTCAGATTCAACATGCCGACGGGCAGTCAACCTACTACCTTCATGTGACAATGTCGCTGTCGGTGCGGCGACGGCTTCTCGACCAGCCCGTGCGGCGCGGGCAGTATCTTGGCGACCTGATTCAGCAGGCGAATTTTCGGACGCCGTGCGGCTATGGCGCCAGCCGCCACCTGCACTTCGTCGTTTCCGACCGGCGCATGGTGTTTGACCAGTACCCAATCGCCGGAATCGCCGACAGCGCGTCCTGCTGTTCCAACCCGCCCGTCTATCGCGCTTCAAACGAGCGCGTCGATGACAGCGGCTCGTAAGCAGGAGCCGCTTATCCAATCTCTGAGGATCGGGAATCAAAAACGGGACGCTGACTACCAGCGTCCCGCTCTGTTCGTCTCACCGCTGCCGTTAGCGCTGACCGGTGATGTCCAGCCAGGACTGGCGAATCGCGCTCTTGAACTGATCCCAGGTGTTGGGATTGCGCTCTTCCCAGTAGCGGCGGGCTTCCGGCTCCAGCCGCGCCCAATCGTAATCGCGATAGCGATTGTCGGTCGCGAGCGAGTAGCCGTACCGGTACGCAGGCAGATACTGCTCGTAGGTGTAGCCGCTGTTCATGAAGTTGCTGTTGTAGTGCGTGCGGAACGTCGGCTCGTAGGTCTCGAACGCCGAATAGCGTGTCCCGGTCGTGCCCAGGTTCTCCACCTCGACGTCCGTGCGTCGTACCGTTTCACGGATATTCTCGGTGCGCTCGGTCGCGTCCTTGCTGATGACCACTTCTTCGATCACGCGCGCCGTCTTGGAGACCACCGCTTCCTCGGCGTGCTCGGTCACTTCGATCACACCTTCGTGGAAGGCGGTCAGATCGGCTTCCGACGCCGGGCGGTTGACCGGGTGACGCTCGACACGCACGTGCTCTTCGCGCAGGTTCACCTGCTCCTCTACCGGGCGCTCCGTCACGTAGCTGCGGACGCGGACGCCGCCGCGCTCGACATCGCGCTTGCCGACGCGCACCTCTTCTTCGACGATGTCGAAGCGCGCTTCTTCATTGGCACCCGTCGTGCGAAACGTCTCGCGCTCGGCGCCGATCTGCGCCTTCGTAAGCGGCGCGGCGTCCGGCATATAGCCTGTCCAGCCCGATTCACGCCAGGTGGTCGCCCGATTTTCAAGGTCAACCGGGTTGTTACGATTCATGATTTCCTGCGCGCGGGCAACGGTCGAGTCGTCCGCCGTCACGGAAACCATCGTGCCGCCGCGGCAAATGGACCTGCCGCCAGCACCGGACCGATGCCCGGAATGAGCGCCACGCCGAGACCGACGAGCG
>CALMDI010000367.1 GCA_937864975.1 uncultured Chloroflexota bacterium
GCTGGTTGCCGCCCTGGGAACGGGTGCGCGCCAGGGGGTGCTCATCAAGGGCGGGCTGTTCGTGGAAGAACTCGCGAAGATCAGGGTCGTTGCGCTTGACAAAACCGGGACGCTCACACGCGGCGAGCCGGAAGTCACCGAAGTGCTCGTGCTGGACAGTGCGATGACTTCACCAAACGAGCTGCTTGCGATTGCCGGCGGGATCGAGCGGCGCAGCCAGCATCCACTCGCGCGAGCGATTCTGCGCCATGCACAGGACGGGGCGCTCTCCCCGGCGGAGGTCACCGATTTCCGCTCGCTTACCGGCGCCGGCGCGTCGGCTCGATTCAATGGCTCCACCGTTTACGTGGGCAGCCCCGACCTGTTCCAGAATCAGCTTAAGCTCGACATCGAGGATGCGCGGTCAACGATCAGCCGCTTACAGAACGAGGGAAAAACGGTCGTCATCGTCGGGGATGAGCGTCGTCCGTGGGGACTGATTGCGATTCAGGATACCATTCGCTCGAACGCGAAGAAAGCTGTCGAACAGCTTCATGCGCTCGGCATCGAGCAAGTCGTGATGCTCACCGGAGACAATCCGCGCACCGCGCAGGCGATTGCCCGCGACGTCGGGATTGACGAGTTCTACGCCGACTTAAAACCTGAGGATAAAGTGACGCGCGTGCGCGAACTCGCCCTGCGCTATGGACACGTGGCAATGGTCGGGGACGGCGTGAATGACGCCCCCGCCTTAGCCGAAGCGACTGTGGGTGTGGCAATGGGCGCCGCCGGGACCGATGTCGCCCTGGAAACAGCCGATGTGGCGCTCATGGCGGATGATCTGGAACGGCTTGTCTATGCGCTTCAGCTTGCCAAACGCAATCAATCCGTCGTCAATCAGAATCTTGTGCTCTCGGCAATCGTCATCGTGGCGCTCGCCACGGGTGCCCTCCTGGGCATCCTGACGCTGCCGATTGCCGTGCTCGCCCACGAAATCAGCGAGTTTGTCGTCGTCGGAAGCGGTCTGCGAATGCTGCGCGCGTAGGCGGCGCTGTCGGGTCGTTGCCATCACCACAGCTCCGCCGAATCGGAGACGGCAAGGCAGCGCCGCTGCGCTGACACTTTCCCTATTCGATTTGCAACGCTTCCACCTGCGCGCGCAGTTCGTCGATTTGCGCCTGCAACATGTCAAGCCGCCCCTGGGTATCCTCGTCGCCGCCCGTTTCAGGGAAGGCAATATCGTTGATCGGGTCAACCGTTGCAAACTGTCCTTCGGCGGCGGAGAACACTTCATCCACAGGCGTCTCGTTGATGGCGCCCGTTAAGCGGAATAGATAATCTCCCGGTCGAGTGGGCAGTACATCCGCCGTGTAGCGCCCCGGCTGCTCAAAGACCGGTTGGAGCAGCAGCAGGCGGGTTTGATCGCCAAACTGGATTTCCAGCTGCAGGGTCGCTTCCAAGCCCAGAACCGGCTCGCCGGTTTCGTGCCGGGTGATAAAGACTTCCGGTCCGTTGACCAGCCCGACAAAAGCGGGTTCCTCGCGCCAGCCAACCTCAATCACATACTCCCCGACCTCGCGCCCTTCATGCGCTAACAGGGGAAACACCGCCATCAGCATGAGAACGCCGGCGATAACTGCGGCAGTGGACAAACGATTCAGTCTCATCTTCTCTCCTTTGCTTACGTTAAAGGCAACCTGGATGCCTGCGCTAACGTTTCTTTGGCAAGCGCCTGCCGACCCACCAGCCGCCGCCAGCCGCGAAGGCGCCGAGCACAAGAATCAGCACAACACGTAAAAGGCTATTTTCAGGCTCCGTCTGCGGCGTGAGCGCGCCGGGCGGCGGCGCGGCGGTCGGCGTTCCCGCGCCAGCGTCGGCGACCGTCACGAGCACGCCGTCCGGGATACCCAGATCCTGATGCTCGGCATCGCCAAGCAGGGCGCAAATCTCATACGTTCCCGGCGGCAAATTGAGCACCGTCGTGGGCTGATACACCATTCCCTGGAGCGCCCCGTTCACCCACACGTGCCAGTGACGCCCCTCGCCAAAGGTGAAGTTGGTCGGCTCGACCTGAACGACCACGAGGTTTCCATAGGTCGTCGCCTCGTGCTCAGGCGTGAGAATCGTAATGGACGGCGTATCCGGCAGGTCTTCGGGCGTCGTCGTCATCAGCGCGCGACAGCGTTCGGCGATACCCGGCGTGGCGGGCTGCCCCTCGGACGACTGCGCGCGGCTTGCCAGCGGTATCGCGAGCGCGACCGCCAGCACGATCCAGCTTGCTGTGATCCAACCTGTCGTCACAGTCGCATGATTCATGGTCTATTGGAGCGACCGGAGCGCGGAGCGACCAAACGCGGGCGCTTCGTCATACGGTTACCCCGTTAATCTTCACCGGCTATGTCAAATTGAAACGTTGTGTCTTCCAGATTTAAGTCACTCAGCGCGTTTCGGCTCTCTTCCTTAATGCGACGGAGATCGTCCATTCGAGCTTCGGGTGTGACGACAAGATGTGCCGTAACGATGTTAAATTCCCCATCCAGCGACCAGATACGCAGACCATGCACCGCCTGAATACCCTCAATAGCGCGAAGTCTTGTTTCCATTGCTCTCATGTCCACATCGTTCGGAGCGGCTTGCAGGAACACGCGCAGCGTTGCCCAGATATTCCGGGCGACGTTGAACAGGACAAAAAGTGTGATGCCAATCGACATTAATGGGTCGAGAATCGGCAGGCTGACGAATAATGATACGATGCCCATCAGCAGGATGGCAACCCAACCGAGGACATCTTCCAGCAGATGCCAGGATAGGACGCGCTCGTTCAGCGTATCATTCTGGCGCAGACGAACGGCGGCGAAGCCATTGACGGCGATACCGATCACCGCGATGAGCAGCAGCCCCGGCGTATTGAACGGTTCGGGATTCTGCAGGCGCTGCACGGCTTCCGAGAAGACGTATACCGAGCCTATGACGAGCACAACCGAGGTCAACAGCGCGCCAAGCAGGGCGAAGCGTCTGTAACCATAGGTAAA
>CALMDI010000368.1 GCA_937864975.1 uncultured Chloroflexota bacterium
GGTAACCGGGTTCCGCCTCTCACGAAGATGGGAATCCGATCCAGCGGCGCTGCAATGGTGATCGTTTCTCCGCCCGTGTAACCTTCGCCTGACCACAGGCTTCGCCAGTCCCCCGGTGGCAGATAGCCCTGCCACTGGGTAGCGCCTTCCTCGACCACCGGACACACCAACAGATCGCGTCCGAACCAGTACTGGTATGGCGATGCTTCGCGGTACCAGAGGCGCAGCGCCCGCATCATCGGCTGCCCGGTGCGCGCGCTGTGCTGCGCTTCCTGCCAGATGTAGGGCATGAGGTTGTGCCGCACGTTCACCAGCCAGCGAAACGTCGGGATCACGCGCTCGTCGCCGGAACGCGCCTGAATGTTCCACGGCGTGCGGTCGTGGTTCGGCTCGCGATGCTGGTTGAACTCGGAGTGATACTGCATGATCGGGCAGAACGCCGCCATCGCCGCGCCGCGCAGGTAAAGCTCCGCGCTGGGCAGCGCGCCGCTGAAGCCCCCTAAGTCCCAGCCCCAGAACGGAATCCCCGAAATTCCCGCCGACAGCCCGGCAAGAATCGAGTGTCGAAACGCATCCCAGGTCGAATTCTCGTCGCCTGCCCAGTGCGCGGGCGACCGCTGCGAGCCGGTGAACCCGGCTCGGCTGAAAATGACCGCGTCGCCGTCACGCTGCTCGCCGGCAAAGGTGGCGTATGCTTCCGTGTACACGCGTGGGTAATCGTTCCAGACTTCTTCCCCCGTGCTACCGTCCGCGAATCGCAGCGCCGCGCCCCACAGGTGCTCGCCGCCGTCGGTCTTGAAGCCGTCAATGCCGAGGTCTTCCAGCAGGTAGCGCCGCTTTTCCAGCCACCAGGCGCGCGCCGCCGGATTGGTAACATCCCACAGATAGCCGTTCCGAAACCAGAATGGGCGCACGCGGTACAGGCTGCCATCCGGCTCATGCACGCCGAAGCCTTCCGCCTCGAAATGGGCGCGATCCGCCTGATGCTGCGGGTGCGGCTGCTCAAGCGCCTTCAGCACCGGAATCTGCCACAGCAGCAGCCTGATTCCACGTTCGTGCAGGCTGTCCACCATCGCTTTCGGGTCTGTCCACTTGCCGTGCGCGGGAAATGTAAAATCGTCATAGCGGAACGAGTCGCCACCCGTTTTCGGTTTGTACTCGGCATCATTCCAGATATAAAAGGTCGTTTCGTCGCTCCATGCTTCAATCACCAGCACCGACGGCTGAATCGCGTGTTCAAAAGACTGGGCAACTTCCTTCATCACGCGCGCCTGCGTGTTCCACTCGTTGCCGCTCATCCACAGCCCAAACGTCCACAGCGGCGGCAGCGCCACCGGACCTGTGTACTGCGCGAACCTGCCGACGATTTCAACCAGGTCATCTCCGGTGAACCAGACCAGTTCAAGCGTTTGCTCCGCGCCAATGTTCGCTTCCAGCGTCCACCGGTCGTCGGTGCTCTTAGCGAGGTCGAACTGCATCCAGCGCGCGCTGTTCACGTAAACACCGTATCCCGTCGAAGACAGCAGGAACGGAATCGGCAAATAGGTATGGACGCCCTGATTCTTGTACTGCTCGTACACGCGAATGTCGACCGTGTTCCCGCGCTGATCCAGCGCGTTGAACCGCTCGCCCAAGCCGAAGAACGCCTCGTCCGGCGGGCACGCAAACGTCAGCCGCACGCGGCGCGCGTTCCGCCCATCTGTCAGCCATTCAACGTCCATAAGCGCGGGCAGCGCACCGGGCGCTGTTGCCGCGCCATGCTCACCCTCGCGGACAACGCGCATCGTGTAATGGTCGCGCTCACTCTGATCGCAAAACTCAATGCTCCCTTGAGACTGCCACGCTTCGCCCGTCAGTCGGTACTCCGGTGTTGCAGCGCCGTCCGCCGAGAGCCAGTACGTGAGCCTGTGCCCCGCGGCGGGCGCGCTCAGGCGCGCGTGCCACACGTCCTGCTCGATGCGAACGATACGCTCTAAAAATTCCGCGCCCACGCCGTCTTCGAGCGCTGGCTGCCATTCCGGCTGGTAGACGGCGTCCACGACCTGCATCTCGCCGTCGTCCACACGGTAATGCAGGCGAACCGATGTCGCCGCGCCCGGCGGGCGGGTGACCACCCCCACCGTGAACGACTCGCCTGCAAGCGGCAGGCGCGGGAACCGCTCTTCGGGAAGCTGTTCGTAGGGATGTTCCTGTCCGAGCGGGGTATGAAGGATGTCGATCATATGCTTTTGTCCACGAGTAACAGTCGGCAAAATTACCATGCCGCTGCCCCTCCCTCAGCAAGAAGGAGGAGCTTCAACACAGTAATTTTGCTCCCCTCTCCCCTTGTGGGCGCTTAGGGGGTCGAGCCTTCGGCTCGACCCCCCTGAAGTTCCCGCCAGAGGCGGGAACCCCGCGCGGGGGCAGGGGGTGAGGG
>CALMDI010000369.1 GCA_937864975.1 uncultured Chloroflexota bacterium
CGCCTCCTCCTCGAACACGTCGATGAAGGTCTTGCCGATGAACTTGCGCTTGGCCTCGGGATCGGTGACGCCCTCAAGCCCGCTCAGGAACAGCGCCTCGGCGTTCACGTGGACGAGCGGGATATTGTAGGCGTTGCGGAACAGGCTGACGACCTGCTCGGCCTCGTTGGCGCGCATCAGGCCATGATCGACGAACACGCAGGTGAGCTGATCGCCGATCGCCTCGTGGATCAGCACCGCCGCGACCGCGGAATCGACGCCGCCCGACAGCCCGCAGATCACCTTGCCCGTGCCGACCTGCTCGCGGATCTCGGCGATCTTGGTCGCGCGGAACTCCGCCATCGTCCAGTCGCCGGCAAGGCCGCAGACGTGGCGGACGAAATTGGCGATCAGCTTGCCGCCGTCCGGTGTGTGGACGACCTCGGGATGGAACTGGACGCCGTAGAAGCGCCGGGCCTCGTCGGCGGTCGCGGCGAACGGCGCGCCCGGCTGCGGGAAGCCTAACTGCACGTCCGCACGCGGCGCGATCAGCACCAGCGTTTCGCCGCCGACGCTTTCCTCACGCACGTGCCACCCGGCAGGATAGCGGAACTGGATACCGCCCGGCAGCGTGTATGTTTCGCTCAACGCGATGTCCGGCGGTTCCACGATCACGCGCTCGACGGTGACGACGGGCGTGTAGTCGATGGTGGCGATCATGCCATAAAGGACGGGCGCGGTCTGCGTCATGTTTCCCGGTGCATCGACGGCGGTCATTACCAGGTACACGTCGCTGTTAAGCGCGACTACCAGCGCCAGCGCGTCGGCTTCGTCGGTGATCAGCCGCTTGCGCGCGGCGGCGAACGCGCCGATGTGAAATGACGCCGCTTCTTCGTAAGGCGCGCCGGTGGGGTTGGTTTCGGTAAACCAGTCGAGTACCGAAGCGGGAGTCTGAGCGCTTTCAGCGGGCAGCGACGTGCGGAGGACAGCGCGCATCACGACCACCAGTTGATCGTCCGGCAGCTCGCCAAGCAGCGACCGGGGTCCGTCGGTGATGTACAGCACGCCCGCCGACTCTTCCACGCGCCACTCCGGCGGGTAGCGCAGCGAAAAGGTTCCGTTCGCGCTGGTGAAGGTCTCGGTCATCGACGCGGGATCGAAGCTGACAGGCTGCGCCGCCGGACTGGGCGGGGTATAGGCAATCGTCCCGCCGATGTCGACCAGCGTGTTGGCGAATTTGCTCATGCCGCCAAGCAGGGTCGCGCCGCCGATGACGCCCACGGTCGCTTCGTCCAGCGACACGACGATCAGGACGCGCTCGACCGCGCTGCACGTCTGGTCGGCGCGCACGGCGGCGCGTCCGGCGACGGTGAGCGGGCGCGGCAGGCTGTACGGGTCGCAGTCCGGTTCGGGGCTGACCGTCGCGGCGGTCAGGAGCACCTGCGCCAGCGTGGCGTCGGCATCCAGACCGGGCAGCGCGTCAATCGGCGCGGCGTAAATGTCGGCGCGCATCTCGCCCAGAGGCAGCGTCACGCCGGGGACAAGCACCGAAGCGTCGGTCGCCAGCACCGCAGAGCGTTCCTGTCCTTCCGTCACCCAGCCGCCGGGATACTGAAACGACAGCGATCCGTCTGCCGACGTAAAGGTGGACGTCAGCGGCAGCGGCGCTGTTTCCTGCGCCTGAAGCGCGGCGGGCAGCAGTGCCAGCATCAACATCGTCAGCGCGATCAGGCAGGCGCGGCGGCGCGTGGGCATGAACGTCCTCAGCCGGTTCGACATGCGCCCTAGTGTAGCGCGTTTGCCGGCGAGAGGCAGGTTCCTTACGGCTGCGCCAGCGACGGAATGTCCTGGATGGTTTCCCCTTGCTGCGGCGTGGCGTTGAGCAGGACAACCGCCATCAGCGGCAGCGCGAGCGTGGTGATCTGCGAGCCGAACATCGAAATCGTCTCGCCCGTCCATAGGGTCATGAAATCCCGGTGTGTCCACAATCCCGTTCGTCGAGCCAGGCGCATGAGACTGCTTCGTTAATGAGATCAATGGACGCCGTGAGACCGGACGTGATGGGCATCCAAGGATGGACACCTACATCGCTGCAATAACCAGTAAAATGATGTATACTGGTTATAGCTATCCCTGAGCTTGTAACCTGTCAAACGGAAATAGACGGTTATATTAGAAAGTGACCGGTATGGATACACCCTCTGCGGATAGCTTTGACTTCGCCTCATTAGAGCTTCTGGGCGGGCGTCTGCCGCTGGATTTTGTGAACACCGTCAGCCGTCGCGTCCCAGCCTTCGAGGGCGAGTATCTGAACAGCTACGATGACCTGTCGAACTGGAGCGTCCATGTAGGCATCCTCACCGCCGCCGACGCTGCACGCCTGCGCGCGAAAGCCGCGCAACAGCCACAGGAAGCGCAGGCGATCACGGAGCGAGCCGTCGCGCTGCGCGAGGCGCTCCACCGACTGTTCTCCGGTTCAGGCATGGCGGACGATCTCAGAACGCTCAATCAGGCGCTTGCGCTGGCGCTGTCCAAGCTGAAAATCGAGGCGGACGCGGGAGGCTATGGCTGGACGTGGGGCGGCGACCCACTGGCGCTCGACCGGATGCTCTGGGTCGTAGCGCGCCAGGCTGCCGACCTGCTGACCTCGCCGGAATTGAGCCGCGTGCGTGAATGCCCCTCGCCGGACGGCTGCGGCTGGATGTTCCTCGACACGAGCAAGAACCGCAGCCGCCGCTGGTGCAGCATGGAGACGTGCGGCAACGCGGCAAAGGCGCGACGTCACTACCGGCGGCACCGCAGGGACAAACACCCTTAGCGATGAATGACAGGCGGATTTTAATGAGGAGCGTTCAACAAGATTCCGTAGGTCACTAGGTAGGCGACCAAAGCCACCCCTGTCATGACCGCCAACCCGCGAATAGCAGTCTTCTGCCGAACATTCGTCATAACGCCTGCGGGTGCCATCGTGCCGGTCGCTCTTTTATCTTCCGTGGCGATAACCGGATGGTTTCTGGCGTTCGCGGCATGATTTCGGATGGGTCTCTTGCCGCCCCGTGCCCGATAACGTCATGTATACTCGGAAAAGATAATCTGGCGATCATTCAGAAAGCGGCGGCGATGGACAGTCCGACGAAGTTACTGCTATCGAACGGTCTCTCCGGTGTCGAATTGGAGTACGCCCTGCTGCGCGAGGAAATGCTGCGCCGCTCCGCGGAGCGCCAGCAAGTCCTGTCGATCACGCTCACGCTCGGCGGCGCGTTTTTAGGGTTAGGGTGGGGCAGCGGCGCGGTCGCGCTGCTTCTGTATCCACCGCTGGCGGCGCTGCTGGCGGCGGGCTGGGCGCAGAATGAAATTCGCGCGCGCCGGTTGAACATCTACATCCGCGATTATCTGGAACCGCAAATGCCCGGTCTCGGCTACGAGCGTTTCAACCGGGAGCAGGAACGCGCCTCGCGGCTTGGCGCGTGGCCCGTGGATATTCTCGCGATTGGCGGTATCTTTTTCCTGACGCAGCTTCTGGCAGTCGGGCTGAGCTTTTTCAAGTTCAACAGCAATCCCGTCGAATGGCTGCTGCTCGCGCTTGCCGTGGGTTCCCTCGTGCTGCTGCTCGTGATCGTCGAGTACGTGCGCCGCCAGAGTATCCGCTGAGTCCGTCATTCGTCCACTGAGAGACATTTCGATGCCCTGGAATCCAGCCCAGTATCATAAGTTTCAGGCGCAGCGCGGCGCGCCGTTTGAAGATTTGCTCGCGCTTATTCGCGTCCGTCCGAACCTGCGGGTGATCGACCTGGGCTGTGGCACGGGCGAGCTGACGCGACGGCTGGCAGATCACCTGCCCGATAGCGACGTCGTCGGCGTCGATAACTCGCCGGAGATGCTGGCGCGGGCGGCGCTTCACGCGCGTCCCGGCTTGCGTTTCGAGCATGGGGCAATTGAAGACGTGAACGGTGAGTGGGATCTCATTTTCTCGCACGCCGCTGTGCATTGGGTCGACAACCACGCAGCGCTCATGCCGCGCCTGATGCGGATGCTGACGCCCGGCGGGCAACTTGCCGTCCAGATGCCCTCGAACCATAGCCATTTCAGCCATGTTGCGGCGCGCGAGCTGGCGGGTGTGGACCCCTTTGCGAGCGCGCTCGAAGGCTGGTCTCGCTCGGTTCCGGTGCTGCCGATTGACGCCTATGCCGACCTGCTTTACCAAAGCGGCGCGGATGATATGGTGATTTTTGAAAAGGTGTACCCGCACATCCTGCAAGACGCCGATGCTATCGCGGAATGGACGTCGGGCACGCTGCTGGTTCCGTACATGGAACGCCTGCCGGATGCGCTGCGCGAGCCGTTTATGACCGCCTATCGAGAGCGGCTGCGCCAGCAGTTTCCCGGAAGCCCGATTTTCTACGGGTTCCGGCGCACGCTTTTCGCAGCCACGCGCGGCGCGCTGCCCCCGCTGGGAGAGAGTGATGGTGACGATTGAGACGGAGCGCCTTACGCTGGTCGCTTGCCCGGCGCAGGTGGCGCGCGCCGCGTATCAGGGCAGGCGTCACGCCGAAGCGCTCCTCGGCGTTCGCTTGCACGACCAGTGGCCCGGCGAGGACATTCGCGCTTTCCTGCCCATCTACGCGCAGCAGTTGGAGTACGACGCCACGCTGCTTGGCTGGGGAATCTGGCTGATGGTGGAGCGAGCGGATCGGGTTGTGATTGGCGACGTGGGTTTCAAGGGGAAACCCGGCGGTCGCGGGATCGTGGACCTGGGATACGGCGTCGTCCCCGCCTACCGGCAGCAGGGCTACGCCTACGAAGCGGCGCGCGCGATGCGCGACTGGGCGTTCGCGGACGCTGCGGTGCAGCGGGTGACGGCGGACTGCCTGCCGGACAATTTCGCCTCGGCGCGGATACTGGAAAAGCTGGGGATGCGCCGGACGGGGACATCGGAATCCGGGCTGTTGACGTGGGAGATCGCTCGACCGACATGAAAATTACGCGACTGCATCACGCGCAGATTACCATTCCGCACGGGATGGAAGGCGACGCGCGCGCCTTTTACTGCGACGTCCTCGGCTTGTGCGAAGTCGAGAAGCCGGGGTCGCTTCAGGGGCGCGGTGGGTTCTGGCTGGCGGTAGGCGACCAGCAGGTGCATGTGGGCGCGGAAGATGGCGTCGAGCGGGCGCGCACCAAGGCGCACCTTGCCTATCATGTGGACGACGCGAGCGCGTGGCGGGCGCATCTGGCGTCGCGCCGCGTCGAGATTGCCGAGCAGGCGCCGATTCCCGGTTTTGACCGCTTTGAAATTCGCGATCCGTTTGGCAACCGCATCGAATTCATCCAGCCGTTGGAGGCGTAAGGCGGGCGATGCTGTTTCTGACACGACCGGATGCCGTCTATCGCGACACCTATCTCGATGCCCTGCGCGAGTACCAGGCGGAAGGGCGGCATCTGGAAGTGGAGTATGTCTGGGTCGCCCGCTACTTTGACGACTACGTGGCGTCGCTGCGCGAGCGGGAGGATACGCGGCGGCTGCCGATGTCGTGGGTTCCCGAAACCTACTTCTGGTTAATAGACGGCGCCGATTACATTGGCACGACGCGCCTGCGGCACCACCTTACCGACCGGCTGCGCGCTTACGGTGGCAACATTGGCTATGAGATTCGACCGTCGAAGCGGTTGCAGGGCTACGGCAAGCAAATCCTGAAGCTGGCGCTGGTGGAAGCGCGGAGGATCGGGCTGAAGCGCGCGCTGGTCACCTGCAACCGCGAGAACACCGGGTCGCGCAAGATCATCGAGGCGAACGGCGGCGTCTTCGAGGGCGAAGACGCGGTCAAGATCAACGGGGCGATGGTTCACGAGCGCCGCTACTGGATCGAGATTCCACGACAGGACGCTCCGTCATGAGCGACTGGCAAGCCTATGAAGCGGGGAATACGCTCGGATTAACGGGCGTTCAGGGCGGTACGATCATGCGCGACGACGCCCACGAGGACGGCGCGCGGATCACGTTAGAGCGCGGTTGCCTACGAGCGCCTTATGCCATTATCTCGAGTCTCTATGGCATGGGCGATCACACCCGGTTTATTGCCGACGAGCCGACGGCGAACCACGCTTTCGACCAGATGCGCGCCGCTCTGACCGATATCCTCATGCGGATGCCCGCCGAAGATGCGGACGATTACGACGCGAAGTTCGCCGCGGCGGAGGATGCGTTTGCCGCCTTTGGCGAGCGCTACGCATGAAAAACCCCCGCCCACCGGGGGCGAGGGTTGATCCTTGTAACCGTCCATGAAGGCAGCGCTTAGGGCGCTTCGCGGAACATCGAGTAGCGTAGCGACGAGCAGACGACAATATCGCTCACCATCGCCTGAACTTCCCACGCGAAGCGGAAGCCACTACCCGCGTTCGCGCCTACGTGTCCCGTCACGCGCGAGACGGTCGCCGGGGTGTCAAAGCTTGCCACGATCCGAACGGGGTTCATGTCCAGATTGTACACGTTGACGCGGTAGCTGGTCGCGCCGGGCGTCGGGTTCCAGTAGAACGTGTTATCGCCGTAGTTCATGCCGTCCAGCGGCGACGTGCCGCGCAGCAGATTGCAGTTGACCACAATCGGCGGGATGAAGAACGGCGGGTTGGTGTACACCGGGGGCAGGACGCCATTGCTGTCGCTCGCCGGTGGAATGTAGATCGGCGGCTGGAATGCCGGAGGCGCGGGATACGGGAATGGCGGCGGAGGTGGAGGCGGCTGAACGGTGCCCGCGCAGGGGATCCTCAGCGTCGTACCCCAGAAAATCCGGTTGTAGTTCGCGATGCCGTTGGCGCGCGCGATGGCGTCCATCGTCGTGCCAAATCGCAGGGAAATACGAAACAGGTTATCGCCGGGTACAATCGTGTAGAAGACGCTCGGTCCGCACGACTGTTCGGCGGGCGATGCCAGTGTCGGAGTGACCGCGAGCAACAGCAGCGCAGCAATCATGGCGACGAATACCGCTCGAATTCTCATAGCTGTCCTCTCCTACCATCAACGCAGATTCATGTCATTACAATTTTAAAACGTTTTACCCTACGGGCGCTGGACGCTCCCGTAGGAATACGAGTTGTAATGTGTTTGCAACAGGTTTATGTCGCGTTTCAGCGCGCGGAATCGCACGCGGAGATGCGTTATAATCCTTCAAACCATCGACCAAGATGTGGAGAGCAGCATGGCATACGAAACCATTCTGACGGAAACCCCCGCGCCCGGCGTCGGGCTGGTGCGCTTGAACCGCCCGAAGGCTTTGAACGCGATCAACGCGCAGTTGGTTTCGGAATTGTTTGATGCGTTAGAAGCGTTCGACCGCGATGAGACTGTTGGCTGTATGGTTCTCACGGGCAGCGACAAGGCATTCGCCGCCGGGGCGGACATCAAGCAGATGGTCGAGACGGATGCGGTGACTCTGATGCTCGAAGGCGATTTCACCGACTGGTCGCGCATCCGGCGCATTGGCAAGCCGATCATCGCGGCGGTCAGCGGGTGGGCGCTCGGCGGTGGCTGTGAGATGGCGATGGCGTGTGACATGATCGTGGCGTCGGAAACGGCGAAGTTCGGTCAGCCGGAGGTCACGATTGGGATTATGCCGGGCGCGGGCGGCACGCAGCGGCTGACGCGCGCCGTCGGCAAGGTGGTGGCTATGGAAGTGATGCTTGGGAATCGGAACCTGACGGCACAGGAAGCGCTGGCGGCTGGACTGGTCAACCGCGTCGTGCCGGTCGATGCTTATGCGGCGGAGGCGACCCAATTGGCGGCGAAAATTGCCTCAATGCCGCGCGTAGCCGTTCGGCTGATTAAGGATGCGGTCAACAAAGCGTTCGAGATGAGCCTGACCGACGGGCTGGATTACGAGAAGCGCAGCTTTTACGTGCTCTTCGGCACGGAAGACAAAACGGAGGGGATGACTGCCTTTGTCGAGAAGCGCCCGCCGGAGTGGAAGAACCGATAGGTCAAAACCATGTGGGATGAGCCTGCGCTTCAGGCGGACGAACTGCAAGCGCTGCGGGCGCTGGAAGTCGTCGCACGGGAGCGCGCCGGTCTGGACGCGAAATCCAGTTCTGTACGCCTGCCGAACAGGCTTGCCGTCGAGGATGGCAGGCTCGGTTTCTACGTCGAAAACCAGACGATTACCGCGCTGTCCCTTCGATACTGCGACTTGACGTCCTTTCCTGAGTCCCTCACCGTTTTTACGCAGCTTCGCCAAATGGATTTGACCGGGAATCAGTTGACGGCGCTCCCCGAAGCGCTCGGCAGCCTGTCGGCACTGGCGACGCTCTATTTGGACGACAATCGTCTGACGTTGCTTCCTGAAGCGCTCGTCAGCTTG
>CALMDI010000370.1 GCA_937864975.1 uncultured Chloroflexota bacterium
TCGAGCATTTTGGACAATGTGAAGTACATAGACAGGATCACGCCACATAGACAACCTGCGCGGTATTGAGAATAGCTTTTCGCAGAAGATAATTGCGCGTTTGTTCAACTCCCTCGCGCTCTGCCAGATCAACTTGTCGTCCAAAAATCTCCTTAAGTTCGTCACGCATATTCACAATATCAAACAGCGACCATTCCGCGTCAGGCGCGAATGTCACCAGTACATCCACATCGCTATCCGGGCGAAAATCGTCGCGCAGGATGGAGCCGAACAGGGAAAACTCTACAATTTTCCAGCGTTCGCAGAACGCCTGAATGGCTTCGCGAGGCAGGGGAATGGCGGTGGGCGGGTCGGCAACAAACGTCACGTGCGTGTTCTCCTGCCCTGATTATAACAGAGACGCATTAGCTGCCCCGCGTTCCTGCCTGCAATTCGAGCGAGAGCGTGACCGGAAGCTGCCCATTCGCGGGGATCGCGCCGAACAACACCGCGCACGCCGCCGGAACCGCTTCTCGCGCCGGGGAATACGTCGCCACGTATGCCGACACGCGCGGGTACGTCTGCCAGTCGTAGGGCGACCAGAGCGCGACTGCGACGGTTTTCTCCGGCGGCAGCGCGTTGACCAAATCCTGCTGCTCGACCGTCGAAATCGCGTCCTGCGTCCAGACCACTGTCACGTCCGACTCTTGCGCGATCTGCCGCGCCCAGCTAATCTGCTCCTCGGTCGGTGAATCGCTCACGGACAGCCAGCGGATATTCGGGTTGTACTGCTGGCACTCATTCTGAATCTGATAGCGCGTTCCTAAAAAGACAATCGCGATATTCCGGTCGGGCTGGAGAGGAATATAATCGAAACGGTCATAGGCGACCGTGACCGCCGCGCGGAACAGATCGTCGATCAGCGCCGAGTGCGCTTCGGCGTTCACACGTTCGCCGGCGCGAACCGGGTCAAGCGGCTGCCAGTCCATCACGCCGAAGCGCTCCTTCGCCGCCAGAATCCGCCGCACCGACTCGTCAATGCGCGCTTCGGAAATATCGCCGCGACGCACCGCGTCCACCACCGCCTGAATCGACTGTTCCGCGATGGTCAAGCCGAAGCTTGGACCGAGCGTCATCATGTCGACGCCCGCCTGCACCGCCTGCACCATCGAGTCGGCGAAGTAAACTTCCATATCGACGGCATTCATATCCATCGCGTCGGTGATGATCAACCCCTCGAAGCCCAGTTCCTCGCGCAGCAAGCCGGTCACGACTTCTGGCGACAGCGTCGCGGGGCGGCGCACCTCGTCCAGCGCCGGGAACCAGATGTGCGCGACCATGACCGCCGCCACCCCCACCTCAATCGCCGCGCGGAATGGCACGATTTCGAGCGCGTCCAGCCGCTCGCGCGTCAAATCCATCCGCATCAGCGTGCCGTGCGAGTCCTGGTCGGTTTCGCCGTGACCCGGGAAATGCTTGACCGTCGCCAGCACGTTCATCGACTGCGTGCCGAGCACGACCTGCGACACCGCGCGTCCGACGACCGCTGGATGGCTGCCATACGAACGCCGTCGAATGATCGGGTTGCGCGTGTTGGTTTCGAGGTCGGCGACCGGCGCGAGATTCATGTTGATGCCGACGCCGCTCAACTCCTCCGCGACCGCCTGCCCGACGCGAAACGCCATCTCGTCCCCGGCGGCGGTCGTCACCAGCGGCGCGGGAAACACGGTGAATCCGTCGGTCAGGCGCGCGACCACCCCCCCTTCCTGATCGGTGGCGATCAGCAGCGGCGGACCCCCCGCGGCGGTAATCGTGGATTGGAAGTCGTTGGTGAGGCGGGTGACGGCGTCGGGGGTGCCCATGTTCGCGCCAAAGAGGACGACGCCGCCCGGCTGCCATTCGCGCAAAAACTCCGCGCCGACCTGGGTCATCTGGCTGCCGTGCAGCGTAATCATGAACATCTGCGCGACCTTATGTTCCAGCGACATGCCTGCCACCGGATCCGATTGCGCGAAGGCAGGCGCGATCAACAGCAGCACGCCTGCCAGAACTCCCATATAGCGTTGGATCATGCGGTACGGTTTATTCGACCTGTTCGCTCAACCGATAGCCGATGCCGCGCACATTGATGATAATGTCCGCGTCCTGCCCGGCAGTCTTCAGCTTGCGGCGCAGGTTGCTCACGTGCGGTCGAATGACCTCACGCGCTTCGGTCTCGTCGACGCCGTAGCCGCGCACTTCCCGGACAAGCTCGTGGCATGATACCACGCGCCCGCGGTGAGCGGCTAGATAGAGGAGTAAATCAAATTCGGTGGGCGTCAGGTCAATCGGGCGGTCGCCGACAGCAATCTGGTAGCGTCCGGGGTATATGGTCAGGGGTCCGAGCGTCATGACCGTGTTGGCGGTCGGCTCGGTCACGGCGTCCATCAAACGCTGCTTGTCGTCGCCATCGACCAAGCCGAGCGCTGCCGCGAAATCGGCGTCGTTGCGACTCAGCTCCTGCACGTTGTTGCGAATCGCATCCAGCAGGTTGCGGCGGCGCTTCAAATTCCGCGAGCGCTCGACGCCTTTAGCGACGCTCTGGCGAATGTCCTGGCTGGAGCTGGGCTTGATGAGGTAGTCGTGCGCGCCCAGACGCAGCGCTTCGACGGCGGTGCTCAGGCTGGGATAGCCGGTCATTAAAATGACGATGGTATCGGCGTCCATCTCTTTGATGCGGCGAACCAGGTCGACGCCATCCAGCCCCGGCATACGAATGTCGGTCAGGACAACGTCATAGGTCTGCCCGCCCATCATGTCGAGCGCTTCCTCGCCGCTTGCCGCTTCGGCAACGGTGTAGCCCACGCGCTGTAGCGTCTTACTCACCGAGTAGCGAATAGCACCCTCGTCGTCCACCACCAGTACATTCGCAGATTCGATTACTACGTCCATTGTCGATCCCGCCCGAATATCTCTTACGGCAATTTTTATGCTTCCTCAAGGATAGCAACAAAATAAAAAATTGGCAACTACAATTAGTGACATTCTGACATGAAAAGGGTAAATTCTTTTTACACGCCCTCTTTTGAGGGAAGACCCACGCCGAAAATTCACAAATTATTCAGTATCGAACAGATATAACACACGGTCTTCCTTGTCGCGAAGCTTAAGATGATCGTTGATTGTCCAGGCGTCTCCCCACAAAATTACGGCAATCTGCCCGTCCACCACTAGCAGCGGAATCCGGTCGCGCAGGTGGCGGGGAATCTTCCGGTCGATCATCCATTCGCTTAACGGCGTCGTATGCCCGCCCATACCGGGTGGCGCGAAGCGATCCCCGCGTCGGCGCGTTCGCAGCACGACGCGCCCCGCATCAGAGAGCGTGAGCGCGGCACGAAAGGCGTGGTTTACCATCGGCTCGAACGTCGCGCGCAGCGTCCACGCGCCGGCTTCCCGTCGGCCTCGGCGGCATGGACCCGCCCGGATCGTGGCCGCGCCCGCGCCGCGGGGCACGCCCCGACGTGCTCGAGGCAGGTGTCGAGTCGCTCCCGGGGGTCGGGCCCGTGGTGCGCCGCAAGCTCGCTCGCCTCGGGCTCGCAACGGTCGGCGATCTGCTGGCACACAGGCCGCGTCGGTACGAGTCCGCGGCCGAGGAGCGGACGGTCGCGGCGTTGTTCGGGGACGACGAAGCGGTGCTCGACGTGGTCGTGCGCCGCGTGTCGGCGCGGCGCCGCGGCCGCCTCCACATTCTCACCGCCTCGGTCGCCGATGCAACCGGCGAGATCCGTGCGACGTGGTTCAACCAGCCGTGGCTCGAGGCGCGGCTCACACCCGGCACGCCGCTGCGGATCCGTGGGAAGCGGAACCGCTACGGCTTCCAGGTCGAGTCGTACGACATCGGCGCGGCGATCGAGACGGCGGACTTCGCACCGGTGTACCCCTCGACCGGCGATCTCGCGCAGCGGCAGCTGCGCGGCATCGTCGACACGGCGCTCGCATTCGCGCGTGCGGTTCCC
>CALMDI010000371.1 GCA_937864975.1 uncultured Chloroflexota bacterium
GCAATCTCATTTCTTCGGATAATGGTTGGCGGCTATACTGAAGGCAATCACTGCCTCTTCACAAATTTCACAGGAGACGCGATGGACGACGCCTCGATCAAGGAAGCGCGCACGCGAATGCGACAGGTGCAGGAACACCTGCTGCTCGCCGGGAAAGCGCACGGGGCGCGCGAGGAAAACGTCGGCATGGTCGACGTGATTTTTCATCCGGCGAACCCGTTGGGCGACCTGAACTACGTCACGCCGCGGCGCAATACGGCGTGGGTGTCGGCGGGCTACGTCGAGCAGGGGCTGAGCCGTTTGCAGGCGCTGGGTCGAACGCCGCGCGTCCGCTATCTTGAAGGTTTATTTCCGCCCGCGTTCGGACAGACGCTGCTCAAGCTCGGTTTGGCGCACGAGTCTCGCACGGCGCTGCTGGCAGCAACCGTGGAGCGCTTGAGCGAGGTACCTGCCGTTCACCCGGACACTGACACTGGAAACAGGCGCTCGCTTCGCGAAGGCGGGACTGCCTGGGACGTGACCGCTCTGGATGATAACGGGGTTGGCTTCGCGGTTGCCGCCTTTCGTGACGGCGCGCTCCACGTCTCTCTGCAAGTGGAAACGCAGCCGCAAACCGGAGCAGCGCGAATCGTCGGCTTCGTGCCTCGACAGCGCGCGGACTCGGTTGACCTGCGGCGCGCGCTGCTGGACGCCGCATGTCGCACCGCGGCGCAGCAGGGCTGCCCGCTTTTATTCGTTCTGGTGTCGGACGAGGACGCCCCGGCATATCGCGAGCTTGGTTTTGACGATCTCGGCGCGCTGGTCAGTTACGCCGCGCCCGCGGACGAAGGGCAGGCGCATGAGCGCGTGGCACAGTCTCTATCTTCCAGTCGCTGACGCGGCGGCGGTCGCCGTCCCCCTGCGCGAGTCGCTGGCGGCGCTCGGCTATACGCTCTTCGACCCGTTCGGCACGATGCCCGGTCGCGCCTACCCGAAAGCGGTTCGTCTGTTCGTCGCCCCGCCGAATGGGGGTTGGATTCGTGTCGTGGGCGAGCCGGACGCGCGCCAGCTTCCCGCGCTTTCGGCGCTTGCGCCGGTTGTGTATGCGACGCTCGATGCGGCGACACCCATACGAGTCTATGCGAGCGGCGCCGAGAGCGACGTCGAAGCCCTCTCGCCCTATCTTCGCGCGGGCAAGACGACGGACGATTTACGCGCCGCGCGGTCGTCGCCCACTTTGACAATTGCCGACGAGCAGCCGGATGGTCTGCCGATGGGCGCGCTGCCCGACGAGGTGCGCGCGCTGGCGGGTGGCATTGATTTGAAACACGCGCAGTCTATATTCGCGCGGCTGACAGGTTCCGCGCTCAAGCGCGCGGGGCAGGACAGCACCACGGCGGACGCCGCCCGCAGCCTGATCGCCGCCTCCCATCCCCCCGTCTGGATTGCGCCCGCGGGCAGGCAGCTTCAGGCTTTCATGGCGTGCCTGACGGTACCAGACGACTGGCAGTCGCCCGATTTCGTCACGCTGCGCGATGCCTATCAGGTTGCCGCTCGCCTCCGGCTGCGTCCCAACGCCGACCTGTATCCGGGCGACGCGGAAGCCTTAGCGCAGGTATCGAACCCGCTCGATTACACGCCCATCTATGGCGGCAGCGCGGGCTGATGATGGCGGAGCGCGACCGCGAGCGGTGGGACGCGACGTATCGCAAGCGGCAGGAGGAACCTTATCCCGCGGCAGACCCGCTCCTGCTTCAGTACACACCGCCCGCGCCGCCGACACGGCAGGCTCGCGCGCTCGACCTCGCCGGAGGGCTGGGTCAGAACGGGTTGTGGCTGGCGGCGCAGGGGTACGCGGTCGACGTGATGGACATCAGCCGCGTCGCGCTGGCGCGGGCGCACGAGGAAGCCTCCCGGCGTCGGCTGCGGAAGGTCAGCTTTCTGCACGTCGATCTGGAGGACATGGCGTTGGAAGCCAGCGCTTACGATGTAGTCTGCGTGTTCCGTTATTTGCAGCGCGATCTTTTCCCGCTGGTGCGTGCGGCGGTGCGCCCCGGCGGGCGCGTCCTTTATGAAACATTCAATCTGCGCTACCTCGCGGTCAATCCGCAGTTCAACCCGGATTATTTGCTGCGCCCCGGCGAGCTTGCCGGATACTTTGCCGACTGGAAGCTCCTCTGTAACGCCGAACACCAGCATGTGTCGCAGCTGGTCGCCATCAAGCCGCGCGCCAACAGCTAAGGATGAAGGTTCGAGGACTGAGGACGGAGTCAAATCGTTTGATCGCCGCCGAGAGTAGGTAAGAAATTCGCGTGACCACAGCCTCAGCTCCCGACCCCCAACCCGTATTAGTCACTCAATCCTCAAGCCTCAAGCCTCAACCCGTGCGCCTTCTCCTCGCCGCGCTGCTGCTGTTTGGCGGAGAAATTATCCAACCGCAGTTCCCACGCGCGCAGCTCGACTGGCTGGCGGTGGCGGTGGGCTATATCGCGCTAAGCGCGATACTCCTCGATCTGATGGTGTGTTTCCGCGTGCGCTCAACCTTCGGTTTGCTGGCGCTGGCGGGGGTGTACGGGCTTGCCGCCGGTCTCCTGTTTCCTCTGGAAACGGCGCCGGACACCCTGCCACTGACGCTGGTTTTACGCGCGCTCGGTATGAACACACTGGTAGGTCTCCTCATGCTGGCGCTGTTTTTGGCGCTGCTCCGGGGTCGCGTGACGCCGACGCTGATCGCGGCGAGCGCGTTGGCGGGGCTGGCGTGGGGTGTCCTCGGACGCGGGTTTCCAGCGGATATCGCCAGGATCGACACCTCGTTGCCGACGTTGTTGATTTACGCGCTGGCTGGCATGAGTCTGATCGCCGTGCTGCGCGCGTGGGTCGGTCGGTCGTCGGTTTCCTCCGGCGAATTGCGACTGTCGATCCGCGGTTGGCTTGTCGTGGGAATCGTCGTAGCGGCGCTCCTGATTGCACGGCTCGCAAATGATCAGGTCGATATGTCATCCCTTCTCATGAGCGCT
>CALMDI010000372.1 GCA_937864975.1 uncultured Chloroflexota bacterium
CGCGGCATCGACCTCATCACGCTTGCGCCCGTCTCGCAAACGCTGGAACAGATTTACCTGCAAATCATCGACGAGGACGAGAAGAAGGAGACCGCGTCTCATGGCAACGGTCGCTAGAGCCGCGGCAGTCGCGCCGCCCGCCCCTGCGAGCGCGCGGCGTACCTTTGCCAACGCGCTCATCATCACGCGCCGCGAAGTGCGCGACAGCCTGCGCGACTGGCGCATTCTGGTGCCCATCGTCCTGCTCACGTTCCTGTTTCCGGCGCTGGCGCAGTTCGTCGCCGGGCAGTTCATGGCATGGCTCACCGGCTTCGGCGCGAGTATTATCGGCGGGCGCACGATCCCGTTCCTGCTGATGATCGTCGGCTTCTTCCCAATCTCGATTTCGTTGGTGATCGCGCTCGAAACCTTCGTCGGGGAAAAGGAGCGGCGCTCCCTGGAGCCGCTGCTCAGCACACCCCTGACCAACACCGAGCTTTACATCGGCAAGACGCTGGCGGCGATGATTCCGCCGCTGGTTTCGTCTTACGGTGGGATGCTGGTTTACCTGACCAGCCTCGTGTTTGGCAATCTGGCGTGGCGTCCCCAGCCGATGCTGATTATCCAGATTATGCTGCTGACCACGGTGCAGGCGCTGGTGATGGTCACCGGCGCGGTCGTCGTCAGCAGCCAGACCACCAGCACGCGGGCTGCAAACCTGCTGGCGAGCTTCATCATTATTCCGATGGCGCTGTTGATTCAGGGCGAAAGCGCGATCATGTTTCTCGCCCCGGACGCGGATTCGCCCAATGGCATCGGCGCGCTGTGGGCGATTATCGCCGGGATGATCGTCGTCGTGATTTTGCTCCTGCGTCTCGGCAACAGCGTCTTCAATCGCGAGGAAATTCTCGGACGCACGATTGACCAGATCAACCTGAAAGGCTCGCTGGCGAAGATTGGGCGCTATGTACTGGCGGTGGACGATGCCGGAACGCGCGCGCGCAGCCTGCGCGAGTGGTACGTGCGCGGCATACCGCTCAGCCTGCGGCGGCTTCGCTCGCCCGCCATGATCGCCGTTCTGGTCTTCATCGTCGCCTTCGTCGCCGGGATCGTGCTCGGACAATCGCCCGATTGGCGGCTTCCCGCGCTGCAAAGCGATACGGCGCGGCTGGACCCGATGACCATGAGCCGCAACCTCGACCTGTTTCAGACGGTCGGTCCGGTGTGGATTCTGTTGCAGAACGGGCGCATTCTGCTGGCGGCGACGATGCTTTCCATCTTCACGTTTGGCGTAGCGGCGCTGATTCTGACGCCGCTCGTCTATTTCGTGATCGGCTTTGTCCTGAGCCAGTTGGTCGTGACCGGCTACAATCCAGCCTTTATGATTCCCGCGATCTTTACGCATGGCATTGTCGAAATTCCGGTGATCGTCATTGCGACGGCGATGGCGCTGCGTCTCGGCTCCGTCATCACACGCCCGCCGCGCGGGATGACCGTCGGTCATGCGTGGGTCATCGCCCTCGGCGATACGATCAAGCTGTGGATTGGCGTGATTGTGCCGGGGCTGCTGCTGGCGGCGCTGATCGAAACCTACGTGACGCCGCTCGTGGTGCGCCTGTTTCTGGGCGGCTAACGACGACCTTAACTTTACGGTATGCTTGAATGTGCAAGCCTGAGCGGGCGCGTTTGATCGTCGCCATTGGACGGTGGTCGTGGTTGAACGCGCGGTTTCGTCGAAAACAGGGCTGAAACTATGGCGCGGATTTCCATTCTCGGCTCGGCGGCAGCCGTCTCCGATGCCGACCATGACTACACTCACTTTTTGCTGAGGGGCGAAACGAGCATGATTCTGGTCGATGCGGGTTCCAACCCGCTCGGCAAGCTTCAGACTCTTGGTATCGACGATAACCAGCTTCAGGACATCATCCTCACGCACTTCCACCCCGATCACGTCGCGGGCGTGCCGAACATGCTCATGCATATGTGGCTGCTGGGTCGGCAGGCGCCGCTGCGTTTTTACGCGCTGCACCACTGCGCCAACCGCGTCGAAGACATGATGCTGTCGTATGCGTGGGATACGTGGCCCAACTTTTTCCCGGTTTCCTTCCATCGCATCACCGAGCGCAGCGGCGCGCCGGTTCTGGAAAACGACGATTTCCGCATTTTTTCCTGGCCCACCAAGCATTTCGTGCCGACCATCGGCTTACGGATCGAGAACAAGCGCACGGGCAACGTGCTGGCATACACCTGCGATACGGAACCCATTCCCGCGATGATCGAGCTGGCGCGGAATGCCGACATGCTCGTTCACGAGGCGGCGGGCAAGGGCTTCGGGCATTCGAGCGCGTTTCAGGCGGGCGAAACAGCGGCGGAGTCGGGCGCGAAATCGCTCTATCTCATCCATTATCAGGTGTGGAATACCGATCCCGCGCCGCTGGTAGACGAAGCGCGCCAGGCTTACGATGGACCGATTATCCTCGTCAAAGACTTCGACGAATTCGAGTTTTAGTTCCTGACCCTTCGTAGTTTCCTTTTAACCATCACGGTTCGCGTGATCCCTTAACCCGACGACGCAAAAGTATCGTGTTCGGTTCCTACCTCCGTAGGATGAACCGCGATGCTGTCCCGTGATATCCATGGAGGCATATGGATGGCGCTAAACGCTCCTCACCGCGCACGAGCCTGCGACGAAAAGGCGGCTCTCGCGGAAGGGGGATAGGGTACAGTGATGATTCTCCTGGGCATTCTTCTCGCCGGACTCGGCTTGGCGATGATCGTCGCGCGCGATTTCATGTGGTCGCTGACGGAGATGGGCAACAGCTTCGCCGGGCGGCAGTCCGAGCGCACCGAGCTTTGGGAAGCCGGACAAATCCTCTCTGCTATCGTTCTTCTGCTTGTTGGCGTTGGCGTGATTTGCGCCTCGATCAATCAGTCGCAGGAGGCGGCGCGCCAGGACGCCGACGCCACGGTGATGACGATTGAGACGGTGGATCGCCTCGAAGCAGTGTTCGCAGAGTCACTGGACGAGTGGCAGACGCTGGAACGCCGGCAGGTCGTGCAGGTACAGCCGTCGACGCTTGGTATTCGGGCGGACGGCATTTTCTACGGGCGCTGCCTGTCAAACGACTTCTTCCTGTTCGTGCTCAATTTTGAAGAGTCGTACCGCGATTTTGCCTACGCGCCGGAACGCTCGCCCGACTTCTGCAAGCCCGACTCCGTGATTCTGTCCATCGAAAATTCGTACGGCGGCGGCTGGTATGAGATCTTCACCGTCGCGCCGACGCACGCATTCATCACGCGAACGCCGGTGCCCACGCCCACCGCCACGGTGACCCGCACCCCCGCGCCCCCGCGCACCCCAACGGCAACGCCACCGCGAGGGATTCGCTGAGAGTCTTAGAAGCGCATAAACATTCGCGCGGTCTAATACGTTTCTTACCCGTCGATGCTAAACTGGTAAATCACACGGGCACGTGTTGATTTCCTTTTCCTATTTTGCGCCACTTGAACCGACAATTGATGCTATGGGTGATGAAGGCTGTCAGCGCCGGGAATGCCCATTGGAGGAATTACATCGATGCAGAATCGCAGGCGTGACTCATTAGCCGAACGCGCACCCGACCGGAGGTGGGTCGTGCAGGGGTATATGATTTTTCGACCGAACGCGCAGTTTACCCCACCCACGGACGTGATCGAGTTCGTGGACAAGCTTGTCGTCCGCATGGAAATTGCGGGAATGCGAACCGGAGACTTCACCGTGAGTCTGGCGCAAAATCAACTGGTTGTCTCTGGCGTGCGGGAACGTCCGCAGCTTCACGGCGCGGCATATCACCAGGTCGAGATTGGCTACGGCGAGTTTCGCGTCGCGGTGCTGCTGCCGTGGTCGGTCGAGCAGGATCAGGTCAACGCCGTCTATCGGGACGGCTTTCTGCAAATTGAACTGCCTCGGCGTCCAGATCGTGAAATTCGGATTATCGACGTTGACGCGGTAGAAGAGGACACAAACGAGAATGATCGCTAACTCCGATTTGGAAAAAGCAATCCAGGATTGGCTCCTGTCGGAGCCTGAAACCGACGACGCTGAGACAATTCCCGTCCGCAAGCGCGCGGACGATAATGAAGACGATGGTGTCGATATCCCCGACGAGCTTCCGATTTTGCCGCTTCGCGGCGTGGTCGTCTACCCGCAGACGGCGGTTCCGCTGACCGTCGGTCAGCCGCGCAGTATCCGACTGGTCGACGACGTCGTCAGCGGCAGTCGAATGATCGGTCTGGTGACGTCGAAGGACGCCGAGATGGAATCGCCGGGACCGGATGACATCTATCGCGTCGGCACGGTGGCGCAAATTCACCGCCTGTTCCGCGCACCGGATGGCACGATTCGCCTGCTGGTGCAGGGTTTGGCGCGTATCGCCATTGACGATTTTACGGTGACGGAGCCGTTCCTGCGGGCGAAAGTTCGTCCTCTGCCGGAAGTGGTCGAAGACACGCTGGAAGTCGAGGCGCTGACGCGCACCGTGGTTGACCTGTTCAGCCGCCTTGCCGATCTCGTGCCGAGCATTCCCGGCGAGTTGATTACGTCGGCGCTCAACGTCGACGATCCGCTGCAGCTGGCATACACGATTGCGACCTACATCCGCATCGATCTGGACGAAGCCCAGTCGCTGCTGGAGATGGAAAGCACCGAGGCAAAACTGCGCCGCCTGATCCAGATTCTCGGTAAAGAGCTTGAAGTCCTCGAACTTGGTCGCAAAATTCAGACCGAAGCTCAGTCCGAGATGGAGAAAATGCAGCGCGAGTATTACCTGCGCGAGCAGTTGAAAGCCATCCAGCGCGAGCTGGGCGAGGGCGACGAGCAGACCGTTGAAATCGAGGAATACCGCCGCAAAATCGCGGAATCCGGGATGCCGGAAGAGGCAATGAAAGAAGCCGTCCGCGAGTTGGATCGGCTGGCGAAGCTGCCCCCACAGGCGGCGGAATACGGCGTGATCCGCACGTATCTCGACTGGCTGACCGGACTTCCGTGGAGCAAGCAGAGCGACGACAACCTCGACATTGCCCACGCGCGCAAGGTGCTGGACGAAGACCATTATGGATTGCAGGACATCAAGGAGCGCATCCTTGAGTTCCTCGCCGTCCGCAAGCTGCGCCGCGAGCGCGCCGATCAACTGAACGAGAATGACGAAGTGCCCGCCGACTATATCCGCCGCGAGCGTACCGGCGCGATCCTGTGCTTCGTCGGACCTCCCGGCGTCGGCAAGACGTCACTCGGCGCGTCGATTGCGCGGGCGATGGGACGCAAATTTATTCGCATGAGCCTGGGCGGCGTGCGTGACGAAGCAGAAATTCGCGGTTTTCGCCGCACGTATATCGGCGCGATGCCGGGGCGTATTGTCCAAACGATCAGCCGCGCCGGGACAAAGAACCCGGTGATGATGCTGGACGAAATCGACAAGCTGGGGCGCGACTTCCGCGGCGACCCCGCGAGCGCGCTGCTGGAAGTGCTTGACCCGGAGCAGAACGTGGAATTTCGCGACCATTATCTCGACGTGCCGTTCGACCTGAGCGAGGTGCTGTTTATCACCACGGCAAACGACCTCGATCCGATTCCCGGACCGCTGCGTGACCGTATGGAGATCATTCATCTCAGCGGCTATACGGAGCACGAAAAGCTTGCCATCGCGCAGCAGTATCTTGTGCCCCGTCAGATACGCGAGAATGGGCTGCGTCCTGAAGAGATCGAGTTCACCGATAACGCGCTGCTGGAACTTATCCGCGACTACACCCGCGAGGCGGGCGTCCGCACGCTGGAGCGCGAGATCGGGCGCGCCGCGCGCAAGGTGGTGACGCGCATCGCCGAGGGCGAGCAGTCGAAGGTCGTCATCGACGCCAGGCTGCTGCGCCAGCTTCTGGGCAGACCGCGGTACGGCTACCGCGAGGAAATCGAGGAACGCACGGATCGTCCCGGTGTCGCGACCGGCTTGGCGTGGACGCCCTTCGGCGGTGACGTGCTGTTTATCGAAGCGACGCAGATGCCCGGCGGCAAGGGCTTCCAGTATACCGGGCAGTTGGGGGAGGTCATGCAGGAGAGCGCGCGGCTGGCGATGAGCTATGTCCGCTCGAAGGCGGAGGATTTGAAGATTCCGCCGAAGTTCTTCGAGGAGCATGATATTCACCTG